>JAIPJS010000002.1:0-300000 GCA_021734025.1 Candidatus Neomarinimicrobiota bacterium | reverse complement strand
AAGTTTTGTACGTTGATCCGGCATTCTCCCCGGAGCAATTTAATGAGAAATCCGCAGTCGATTATTCTATAGAAGGAGAGCCACCCTCCCTGGATGAGATTCGGGAGTTGAATCATCGACATATCTTTCAGCTCTTGTTGCATGAGAAGGTGGCCGCGGCCGACTTTCATTTTATTGGACTTCACGGCGGCATTGGCGAGAATGGGTTACTCCAGGGAATGTTTGAGCATTTAGGATACCAATACAATGGACCGAACGCTTCTGCCAGCGCCGTTGCCATGGACAAGCATCTCACGAAGCAGATTATGGTCGCCCAGGGAATTCCCACAGCGGAGTGGTTGATGGTTTCACAATCCCGGTGGAAAGAAAATTCGTCGAAAGTCCGGGCAATCATCGAAGAGAAATTCACACCGGGTATTGTGGTAAAGCCCAATAGCCAGGGATCTACAATAGGGTTAACCATCTTGCATAGCCTGGCCGGATTGGCGGAGGCGCTGGAAAAAGCCTTTGAATATGAAGACCAGGTAATGGTGGAGCAATACATCCCCGGGCGGGAAATTACCGCATCCGTCCTTGGGAAGGAAGCGTTACCGCTGGTGGAAATCAAGCCTAAGCATGATATTTACGATTATGAGTGCAAATACGGCGAAGGGATGAGTTCGTACGAGGTTCCCGCCGATCTGAAGGACCCCGAAACAGAGGAAATTCAGCAGTACGCGCTCCGGTTGTTCAATAGCATCGGAGCAAGTGGATACTCCCGTGTGGACTTCCGCCTGAGTACCGGCGGTGAACCACTCTGTCTGGAAATCAATACCCTCCCCGGCATGACCGGGACCAGCCTGGTGCCCAAAGCCGCAAAAGCCGCCGGGCTGACCAATAAAGAACTGCTACTGCGAATCATTGATTACGGACAGAAATAATTATGCTTCAGTTTTACAATACGCTGACCAGAAAAAAAGAAGCATTTATCCCCATTGAAGAAGATACCGTTAAGATGTACACCTGCGGTCCTACAGTTTATAACTATGCGCATATCGGAAATTATCGGGCCTATATATTTGAGGATCTCTTGCGGCGGTATCTGAGATATAAGGGATATGAGGTAAACCAAGTGATGAATGTCACCGACGTGGATGACAAGATTATTCGGGATGCCAATACAGAGAACATAGATTTCAAAGAGTTTACCGCCCCGTACAAGAAGGCATTTTTCGAAGATTTGGATGCGCTCCGAATCGAACCAGCGGAGCATTATCCGGAAGCTACCCAGCACATTGAAGAAATGGTGGCGCTGGTTGAGCAGCTCCTGGAAAAGGGATACGCTTATAAAACTGACGACGGCTCCATTTATTATAGCGTTGAGAAATTTGAAGAATACGGGCAGCTGGCGAATATGGATCCGGACGAAATGCAGCATTCCGAGCGCGTGGAAGCGGACGAATACGACAAGGAGAGTATCCGCGATTTTGCGCTTTGGAAGGCATGGAAACCGGAGGATGGCGACATCTACTGGGAAACTTCGCTGGGAAAAGGCCGTCCGGGCTGGCATATCGAGTGCTCCGCCATGTCAACGAATTATCTCGGGACGCACTTCGACATCCATACCGGCGGTGTGGACAATATTTTCCCGCATCACGAAAATGAAATTGCTCAAAGCCAGGCGGCCACCGGCGACCAATTCGTGAATTACTGGCTCCACTGCGAGCACCTCATCGTCGACGGCGAAAAGATGAGCAAGTCGCTGGGTAATTTTTACAACCTTCGTGAAGTCATTGAAAAAGGGAACGATCCGGAAATCATTCGGTATGTGCTGCTTTCCACACATTATCGGCAGAAACTGAACTTTACCTGGGAAAAGGTGCGCGAGGCGGAATCGGCGGTGCAGCGGCTCCGCAATATTGTAACTCATTTGGAGGCGGTTTCCAGAGAAGGAGAGGGTGATATCCTGGGTCTGCTCGAGAATTCAGCGGCAGAATTCGAGAGTGCATTGGATGACGATCTGAATATAGCCGGCGCCCTTGGGGCGGTTTTCACTCTAGTGAAGGAACTAAATAGCCGGATTGTGGAAGAGGCGATCACCAAATCTATGGCACAGAACGCGCTGAAATATCTCCGGGAGTTCGATACGGTTCTGGACGTATTGGAGCCATCGGGAGCCGATGAAGAGATACCGGATGAGGTAGAGCAACTGGCTGACGAACGGAGCCAGGCCCGCGCTGATAAGGATTACGAGAAGGCGGATCGCTTGCGGGATAAAATTGATGCTTTGGGTTACGTGGTAGAGGATACGCCGGACGGAGTCATTATCAAACAGAAAAAACAGGAAAATTCCTGATACAACTTGACTTCGGATATTTTTGCATTAATTTATGGAGCTGTTTGAATGAACCGCTCAAATTGAGCGGACGGAGCGGAATTTTGGGTTGAGCGGACGGAGCGGAATTTTTTGACATTTGAGAGGGAATTGGCCACCATAGCTCAGCTGGAAGAGCACCTCACTTGTAATGAGGTGGTCGCGGGTTCGATTCCTGCTGGTGGCTCGCTTGAAACGGGCAGGTACCAAAGCGGTCAAATGGAGCAGACTGTAAATCTGCCGGCAATTGCCTTCGGAGGTTCGAATCCTTCCCTGCCCACAGAGCCTTGCGCTCTATGATAAGCGGGAGTAGCTCAGCTGGCTAGAGCTTCAGCCTTCCAAGCTGAATGTCGCGAGTTCGAATCTCGTCTCCCGCTCTTGATTTTTGAAAACCAATCGGGCAATGATTCGATAGCATGACTACGAGTCAGAGAGTCATGCCCTGAGACGGAATAGTTTCGGAGAGAGATTAGAGAGTCCGGCGGTATCCCGTCTTAGTGTTAGAATCTAAAAGCCCACGTAGCTCAGACGGTAGCAGCACTTCCTTGGTAAGGAAGAGGTCACCGGTTCAAGTCCGGTCGTGGGCTCGTAGTGTATTTAGAACCGAGCACTGATTAAATGAGGAGGCATGAACAATGTCGAAACAGAAATTTGAACGGACCAAACCCCATGTGAACGTGGGGACGATTGGCCATGTAGATCACGGGAAGACGACGCTGACGGCGGCGTTGACACTGTATCTATCCGGCCAGGGGCTGGCGGAGATCCGCGATTTTGACAGTATCGATAACGCGCCGGAAGAAAAAGAGCGCGGGATCACTATCGCGACCGCCCACGTGGAATACGAAAGCGCCAACCGGCACTACGCCCACGTGGACTGTCCGGGACACGCCGATTACATCAAAAACATGATTACCGGGGCAGCCCAGATGGACGGCGCCATTCTGGTCGTGAGCGCCGCCGACGGTCCCATGCCGCAGACCCGGGAGCACATTCTGCTGGCACGGCAGGTGGGCGTCCCGAATATCGTGGTCTTTATGAATAAAACGGACCAGGTGGACGATCCGGAATTGCTGGAACTGGTGGAGTTGGAACTCCGGGAACTGTTGAGTGAGTATGATTTCCCCGGGGATGATATTCCGATTGTGAAGGGTAGCGCGCTGGAAGCGCTGAGCAATCCGGACGATGCAGACGCCACCGCCCCGATGCAGGAACTGATTGAGGCGCTGGATGATTACATTCCCGAGCCGGAACGCGACACCGACCGGTCGTTTTTGATGCCGGTCGAGGACGTCTTCTCAATTACCGGACGTGGCACCGTGGGTACCGGTCGAATCGAGCGCGGTATTGTGCATGTGGGTGACGAAGTCGAAGTGATTGGGCTCGGCGGCCACAAGACGACGGTCGTGACTGGGGTGGAAATGTTCCGAAAGATGCTGGACGAAGGCCAGGCCGGCGATAACGTGGGGCTGTTGCTGCGCGGGATCGACAAGGAATGGCTGCAGCGCGGTATGGTCTGTGCGGAGCCGGGCAGTATTACGCCGCATACGAAATTCAAGGCGGAAGTGTATGTCCTGAAAAAAGAAGAGGGGGGACGCCATACCCCGTTCTTTCAGGGCTACCGGCCGCAGTTTTACTTCCGGACGACGGATGTAACAGGCTCGGTGAATCTGCCGGAAGGCGTGGAAATGGTGATGCCGGGCGACAAGGTGAATATGGACGTGGAACTGATTGCACCGATTGCCATGGAAGAAGGGCTCCGGTTCGCGATTCGGGAAGGCGGCCACACCGTTGGCGCTGGCGTCGTGACGGATATTGTCGAGTAATTAATCACGAAGCGGAGCTAATAGAATGCGAACAATCGTCACACTCGAGTGCTCTGAGTGCAACAATCGGAACTATACAACCGATAAGAATAAACAGACGCACCCGGAGCGAGTGGAGTATAAAAAATACTGCCGCTTCTGTCGGGAACACACGACACATAAAGAAACTCGATAACGAGAATTGCATATACATCTGATGGGAAGGGTTCAAATAGGTGAGTAGCTCAACTGGGAGAGCACCGGTCTCCAAAACCGGCGGTTGCGGGTTCGATTCCTGCCTCACCTGCTTTCATCAATCAGGTGTTCGGTTACTGGCTCGTTCCCGTCAGGTGTCATATGCAATCCGGTGTGAGTTAATCCGGTCGCTTTCTCCAAACGATGGTGGGCAGATACAGATATGATTGAAAAAATTCAGAATTACATCCAGGAGGTCATCTTCGAATTTAAGAAGGTTTCATGGCCTGCCTGGGAAGAATTAAAAGGTTCGACAATCGTAGTGCTTTTATTGACACTGTTTTTTGCGGTCTTGTTGTTCATAACAGATTTTATTTTGTCTCGTATAATGAGCCTGATTTTAGGGGCGTAATCGGAGTTTAGTATGGACTGGTTTGCCATAAGAGGGTATTCCGGAAAAGAGAAGAAGATCCGTGATGTGATTCTGTCTGAAGCCGAGCGTGAAGGGCTGGAGGATATGATCGACGATGTAATGGTCCCTTCCGAGAACGTCGTGGAAATGCGGGACGGAAAAAAGCGGGTACGGGATAAAGTCTTTTTCCCGGGATATGTTTTGGTCAAGATGGAGTTGACGAAAGAAACTCAATATTTAATTGAAAATACTCCCGGGGTCCTCAACTTTGTCGGACCGAAGGGGGAGCCGCAGCCGTTGCGGGATGAAGAAGTGAAGCGGATTCTCGGTGAAGTTGAAGAAAAAGAGGGGAAAGAGGTTGTTGAGACTCCTTTCAAGGTCGGAGATGCAATCAAAGTAGTTGATGGCCCCTTTGTAGACTTCAACGGATTTGTGGAAGAGGTCAACGAAGAAAAACAGAAGGTAAAAGTCCGGGTCAGCATCTTTGGACGTCCCACCCCGGTTGAATTAGACTATCTACAAGTAGAATTGGAAAAATAGGGTAAGTTGATATGGCCAAGAAAGTAATAGCAAACGTCAAACTCCAGATTCCCGCCGGACAGGCGAACCCGTCGCCGCCTGTTGGACCGGCACTGGGGCAGCATGGTGTGAATATTATGGAGTTTTGCAAAGCGTTTAATGCCAAAACCCAGGATCAGGGCGGGCTGATTATCCCTGTGGAACTCACGGTCTATGCCGATCGGTCTTTCTCATTTATTACCAAAACACCGCCGGCAGCTGTTTTGCTAAAGAAAGCGGCAAAGATTGAAAAGGGATCCGGTGTCCCCAATACCGAAAAGGTGGGGGCGGTGACGATGAAAGATTTGGAAGATATTGCTGAAACGAAGATGGAAGATTTAAATGCTCATACGATTGAGCAGGCAGTGAAAATTATCGCTGGGACGGCCCGGAGTATGGGGCTCGTCGTAGAAGGCTAATTGAGACAAATCGAGGCACAGTATGAAGAGAAGCAAACGATATAACCAGGCGGTTGAGACCTTTAACCGGAACGAGGAATATCCCGTAGATAAAGGCGTAATGCTCCTGAAGCAGTCCGCAACCGCAAATTTTGATGAAACGGTGGAGCTGAGTGTGAACCTTGGGGTTGATCCCAAGCACGCCGATCAGATTGTTCGGGGGACAGTCACACTGCCAAACGGAACCGGAAAAGATGTGAAAGTATTGGTGCTGGCGAAGGGTCCAGCCGCAACCGAAGCGGAAGAAGCCGGTGCGGATTACGTTGGCCTGGACGAGTATATTGAGAAGATCCAGGAAGGCTGGACGGAAATGGATGTGGTTATCGCCACCCCGGATGTGATGGGGCAGGTCGGGAAACTCGGCCGGGTGCTTGGTCCGCGGGGCTTGATGCCGAATCCGAAAAGCGGAACGGTGACGACTGACGTAGCAAAGACGGTGGAGGAAATGAAGGCCGGCAAGATTGAATTCCGGGTGGACCGATATGGCATTATTCATTCTATCATCGGGAAGGCATCCTTCGAATCGCCGGAGCTGGTCGAAAATGTGAAGGCATTTATCGGTACGCTGCTGCGGATGCGTCCGGCAGCCGCCAAAGGACAGTATTTACGAAAGGTAACTATTTCCTCGACTATGGGGCCCGGCATTAAACTGGACCGCTCATCGGTGGTTAAATAGACAAGGGAGTTTTTTCAGATGCCAAGTGCAGAAAAAGAACAGTTTGTAGCGGAAATTCAGGAAAAGTTTGCTGAATCCAGCGGCATTTATTTCACGGATTTCCTCGGATTAAATGTCGAGCAGGTGAATGATCTGCGGAGCAAGTTCTTCGAGGCGTCAGTTGAGTACAAAGTCGTGAAAAACCGCCTGACGAAGATCTCAGCAAAAGAGGCAGGATACGACAACGTTGACGATTTGCTGACCGGCCCGACGGCCATTGCCTTTACCAAGGATGATCCGGTGGCGCCAGCGAAGATTCTGACGGATTTTGCCAAAGAGAACGAACAGATTTCCCTGAAGGGCGGAATTTTCGAAGGGGAGCGAATCGAATTAGATCGAATGAACGCGATCGCGAACCTGCCGTCGCACGAAGAATTATTGCAAAAATTACTGGGCGGATTGCAGTCACCCATGCGGAATCTGGTAAGCACGCTGAACGCGTCTATGCAGAATCTGACATTTGCCCTGGCTCAACTAAAAGAACAAAAAAATCAATAGAGAGAAGAAGAACCCTAAGGAGGAGTTGAAGAATGGCTGAAATTACACGCGATGATGTCCTCAGCTATCTAGAAGAAGCGAACATGCTTGAAATCTCAGAACTCATTGATGCCATAGAAGAAAAATTTGGCGTTACTGCTGCAGCACCTGTGGCTGTCGCTGGCGGAGGAGCCGGTGGTGGTGAGGCCGCTGAAGAAGAAAAAGATGAGTTTGATGTTGTCCTGGCAGGCGCCGGATCGCAGAAGATTCAGGTGATTAAGGTGGTCCGTTCCCTGACCAATCTTGGGCTGAAGGAAGCCAAGGAACTGGTCGATAACGCCCCGAATCCCATCAAGGAAGCGGTAACCAAGGAAGAAGCAGAAGACATCAAGAGTCAGCTGGAAGAAGTAGGCGCAGAAGTTGAACTGAAATAGGGGTGGGCGCCACAGCATCAGTTGCGACTCTGGTTGCATGGAGTATCGTTATTAAGGCGATGACGAAACCTGGGACTCTGTTCACAGGTTTTGTCGTATATATGATAAAGAGGAGGTGTACCTCTTGAGTACAACTTATAAAAATCGGATTGAACGGGAATCGTTTGCAGAAATTTCCCAGGGACTGGATATGCCAAACTTGCTCGATATCCAGTTGGAGTCAATTCGGGAATTTCTGCAGCTCCACCTGTCCCCCCAGCAGCGGAGTAACGTGGGACTGAACCAGGTCTTTAACAATCTGTTTCCCATTGAAGACAGCCACGGAAATTACTTGCTGGAATATGTAAGCTATTCCGTCGGGAACGCAAAATATACAGTTGATGAGTGTGTGGAACGTGGCGTTAGCTACGAACTGCCGCTGAAAGTCAAACTCCGCTTGCACGTGGCCGAAGAGGACGCGGACAAGGGAGAGTACAGTGATACCATCGAGCAGGATATATTCTTCGGAAATATTCCAATGATGACGGATCGCGGTACATTCATCATTAACGGAGCCGAACGTGTAATCGTGAGTCAGCTCCAGCGGTCACCCGGTGTCTTCTTTGATGACAATGTCCATCCCAACGGAACAAAACTCTTCACAGCCCGGATTATTCCGTTCCGCGGATCCTGGATCGATTTTACTACTGATATATACGACGCCCTGTATGTGATTATTGATCGTCGTAGGAAATTCCCGGTGACTACGCTGTTGCGTGCGCTTGGTTTTCCGAATAATGAGGACATCCTGGAGGCGTTTGATCTCCTGCAAGAGAAAAAACTTACCAAAGCCGGCATTAAAAAAGTGGCCGGCAAATTCCTGGCTGCGGATGTGGTTGATACAGAAACGGGCGAAGTACTTGCTGAATGGGGGAAGCCCTATGACATCGAAGATGTAGAGGAATGGGCGGACGCCGGTATCGAAAAGGTCACCGTGCTGGAAGCGCAAGATGAACTAGTTGCCGAACTGTTGCTGAATACGCTGAAGAAAGATCAATCCGATGACGAGGAATCGGCGCTGGAAATCATTTACCAGAACGTACGATCCAGCGAACCACCGAATATCGATACCGCGCGGAAATTCGTCGATCGGATGTTCTTCTCAGAGAAGAAATACGATCTCGGCGAAGTAGGCCGGTACCGCATAAATAAGAAATTCGATCAGGATGTATCTCTGGAGCAAACCACGTTGATGAAGGATGATTTCATTACCATCCTGAATCATCTGATCAAGATGCGGCTCGGGATGGCGGAGACCGATGATATTGATCATCTGGGCAACCGTCGTGTGCGAACGGTCGGCGAACAGATGGCGAACCAGTTTACCATCGCGTTGACCCGGATGAGCCGGACTATCAAAGAACGTATGAATATGCGCGATACGGAAAATCTGACACCGAAGGATTTGGTGAATTCCCGGATCGTGAGTTCGGTGATCAACTCTTTCTTTGGAACGAGTCAGCTGTCGCAATTCATGGATCAGACGAATCCGCTGGCCGAATTAACGCATAAGCGACGTCTGTCGGCACTTGGGCCAGGTGGGCTGACCCGGGAACGCGCCGGCTTTGAGGTGCGTGATGTGCACTATACCCATTATGGTCGCCTCTGTCCGATTGAAACGCCGGAGGGCCCGAACATCGGTTTGATCTCTTCGCTGGCAACCTATGCCAAGGTCAACCGTCTCGGCTTTATCGAGACACCCTACCGGAAGGTCTTTTCCGATAACGGGTCGACGAAGGTCACTAACGATATCGACTACCTCTCTGCGGACGACGAAGGCCGGGTAACGATTGCACAGGCGAATGCGCCTGTGGATGAGAAGGGGCAATTCATCAGTGACTCGGTACGTGCGCGGATCCGGGGAGAATTTATCAAAATCGAGCCGGAAGACGTGGGCTATCAGGATGTTTCGCCGAATCAGATTGTGAGTGCTGCAGCCGCACTGATTCCGTTCCTGGAACATGATGATGCAAACCGTGCTCTGATGGGGTCAAACATGCAGCGTCAGGCCGTGCCGCTTTTAATGCCGGAAACTCCTATTGTCGGAACCGGTCTTGAGAAGCGCGTTGCAGTGGATTCCAAAGCTGTCGTGACCTCTGATGTAGACGGCGAAATCACTAGTGTCGATTCCAACCATATTACTATTAAAAAGACAAATCCTGAGCGCAAAGATGAAGATATCACCTTTGCCGAACAGGATGACCTTGTCACGTATAATATGCATAAATTTATGCGGACGAATCAGGATACCGCTGTCAATCAGAAACCACTGGTGGATAAAGGCGACAAGGTGAAAGCCGGTGATGCCATTGCTGATGGATGCGCAACTGAAAAAGGCGAACTGGCGCTTGGTCGAAACGTGCTCGTGGCTTTTATGCCATGGCGCGGATATAACTTCGAGGATGCCATCGCCGTCAGTGAGCGGTGTGTCAAGGATGACGTGTTCACCTCGGTGCATATCAAAGAGGTGGAGATGGAAGTCCGTGACACCAAGCGCGGGGAAGAAGAACTGACCCGCGAGATTCCCAATGTCAGCGAGGAAGCCACCCGGAACCTGGACGAAAATGGTCTGGTGCGGGTCGGTGCTGAGGTTGAGCCTGGCGATATCCTCATTGGAAAAGTGACGCCGAAGGGCGAAACGGATCCCACGCCGGAAGAGAAATTGCTTCGAGCGATCTTTGGCGAAAAAGCCGGTGAAGTGAAGGATGCATCCAAAAAAGCCGATCCCGGCGTCAGCGGCGTCGTTGTCGAGACCAAACTGTTTAATCGCCGGACCAGTGAGTCCAGGAAGGAAGAGCAGCGCAAGGTTGAGCAGATCAAGAAAGAGGGCGAACGCCGGAAAGAGCAGTTGGCGGATAGACGAATCCAGAAAATTCTCAACTTCGTTGACGGCATGGAGACAATTGGGATTAAAGACAAAGCTGGCAAGAGCCTGTTGCGTGCCGGTGCAACGTTGAACGAAGAGAACCTGCGCGGCATCAATCTGGACGATGTTGGGATTGAATATCCGTGGGTCGATGACGAGGAAAAGAGCAAAAAGATCCAGCAGATCTTTGAAAACTATGAAGAAGCCTATGCCAGCATCGAAGAGGATGTTGAAAAAGAGATTTACAAGCTTAAAGTTGGCGACGAATTACAACCCGGGGTTCTGCAGCTGGCGAAGGTTTATATTGCCAGCAAGCGGAAAATCGCCGTTGGAGATAAAATGGCCGGACGGCACGGAAATAAGGGCGTAATCGCAACCGTGGTACCTGAAGAGGACATGCCATTTATGGAAGACGGAACACCGGTGGACATTCTGCTGAATCCGCTGGGTGTGCCATCGCGAATGAACCTTGGTCAACTTTACGAAACTATGCTGGGTTGGGCAGGCGAAGCATTGGGAGTTCACTTTTCTTCGCCGGTCTTCGACGGTGCTTCGCTGGACGATGTCCACGAAAAGCTCAAAGAAGCCGGACTGCCTGAAGACAGCAAGGTTCAGCTCATCGATGGGATTACGGGTGAACATTTTGATAACCCTGTGACGGTGGGACAAATTTATATGATGAAGCTCTCGCACATGATCGAGGACAAGATGCACTCGCGCTCGACCGGCCCGTACTCGCTGATTACCCAGCAGCCGCTGGGCGGTAAGGCGCAGTTCGGTGGTCAGCGATTCGGAGAGATGGAAGTCTGGGCATTGGAAGCATACGGTGCGGCACATACGTTGCGCGAAATGCTGACGGTGAAATCGGATGATGTGGAAGGTCGCTCCCGCGTGTACAACGCTATTGTGAAAGGTGAGAACCTGCCACCGTTCGGTGTGCCCGAGTCGTTTAATGTGCTCCTGCGTGAACTTCAAGGACTCGGTATTGATATCGAGTTGAATTAAACCTTCAATTGAGAAGGGGAGGTATATACTTTGGTTTATTTAAATCCTAAACAACCGCAGACAAAGTCAGATTTTGACTCAATCCAGATCAGCCTGGCGTCGCCGGAGCTGATTCTGTCCAAATCGTACGGGGAAGTCACTAAACCCGAAACGATTAATTACCGGTCGTATAAGCCGGAAAAGGACGGATTGTTCTGCGAAAAGATCTTTGGCCCGGTGAAGGATTGGGAATGTCACTGCGGTAAATATAAACGGATCCGCTATAAAGGAATTATTTGTGATCGGTGTGGCGTCGAGGTAACCAGGAAGAAAGTCCGCCGTGAACGGATGGGGCACATCAACCTGGCAGTACCGGTGGTTCATATCTGGTATCTGCGTTCTATCCCGAGCAAATTAAGTTACATCCTCGGTCTGAGCACCAAGGACCTGGAAAAAGTTATCTACTACGAGGAATATATAGTAATTAGTGCCGGTGGCGCTGATGTGGAAGTCGGGTCTCTGGTGGATGAAGAAGAATATATGGAACTCCGCCGGGAATACGGCCCGCCTGCTGACGGTGATGGTAAGGCCAATGAAGAATACTTTGAAGCCGGGATGGGTGGCGAAGCCATCCGCGAGATCCTGGCCGAGCTGGATATGGAAAAACTGGCCAACGAGCTTCAGCATGCCGTCGACACTGAGACTTCAAAGCAACGGAAAAATGATGCCCTCAAGCGGCTGAAAGTTGTCCGGGCATTTATCCGGGACGAGGATGATAAACCGAATAATCCGGAATGGATGGTATTGAGCGTGCTCCCGGTGATTCCACCGGAGTTGCGTCCATTGGTACCGCTGGATGGCGGACGATTTGCGGCCAGCGATCTTAACGACTTGTATCGACGGGTCATTATTCGGAATAACCGGCTGAAACAGTTGATCGATATCAACGCGCCGGACGTCATCCTGCGAAACGAAAAGCGCATGCTGCAGGAGTCAGTGGATTCGCTGTTCGATAACAGTCGTCGGCGGACTGCCGTCCGAAGTGGTACGCGTCGTCCGTTGAAGAGCCTGAGCGATATGCTCAAGGGAAAACAGGGACGCTTCCGTCAAAACCTACTTGGTAAGAGAGTGGACTATAGCGGCCGCTCAGTTATCGTGGTTGGGCCGGAACTCCAGCTGAACGAATGCGGTCTACCCAAGGAAATGGCCATAGAGCTGTTTAAACCGTTTATTATTAATCAATTGATTACCCGGGGCTATTCCAAAACTCCCCGGAGTGCAAAACTCATGGTGGAGGAGAAGCAGCCGGAGATCTACGAGGTGCTGGAGTACGTAGTGAAGGACCATCCAGTCTTATTGAACCGTGCTCCGACGCTCCATCGTTTGGGTATCCAGGCCTTCCAGCCGGTGCTTATCGATGGGAAAGCTATCAAGATTCACCCGTTGGTCTGTGCGGCATTTAACGCTGACTTTGACGGAGATCAGATGGCTGTCCACGTCCCGCTGGGCCCGGAAGCTCAGATGGAATCCCGGATGCTGATGCTCTCCAGTCACAATATTCTCCATCCGGCGCATGGAGCTCCGATCGCTATTCCGTCACAGGACATGGTACTGGGTGTCTATTATCTGACACGCGCACTGCCCGGCGACAAGGGGGAAGGAATGACCCTGGCCTCAAGAGCGGAGGCGCGGGTCGCCTACGACAACGGCGAAGTCGGATTGCACGCCAAGGTGAAGTTACGTCTGGAAGACGGCAAACAGATCGATACCACTATCGGGCGGATTTTCTTTAACGATATCCTGCCGGAAGAGATGCCGTTTATCAATGAACTGGTAGCCAAGAAATCTCTGGAAGGTATTGTCGGAGAATGCTTCGAACGTGCAGGGAATTATCGCACGGTGAAGTTTCTCGATGACCTGAAAGACCTCGGATTCGGGTACGCTACATCCAGTGGATCGTCCATTGGACTTGATGATGTGATGATTCCGGAAAAGAAACATGATTTTGTTGACCGGGCGACCGCGGAGGTCGAGGATGTGAACCAGAAGGCTCAAAACGAGATCCTCACTGAGGGTGAGCGGTATAACAAAGTCATCGATATCTGGACTCACACGACCAACGCTGTGGCTGATACTATGATGACCCAGTTGGCCAGGGATAAGAACGGCTTTAACAACGTGTTCATGATGGCAGATTCCGGCGCTCGAGGCAGCAAGGATCAGATTAAACAGCTGGCTGGTATGCGTGGACTCATGGCTAAACCGCAGAAGAGCATGACTGGTCAGGCCGGAGAGATTATCGAGGATCCCATCCTGTCGAACTTTAAGGAAGGGCTCTCTGCGCAGGAATACTTTATCTCCACTCACGGCGCCCGGAAGGGGCTGGCCGATACCGCATTGAAAACAGCGGATGCTGGTTATTTGACCCGGCGCTTGGTGGATGTTTCTCAGGATGTAGTGATTGCTGAAGAAGACTGCGGTACCATTAACGGCCTCGAAATCACCGCGTTGAAAGAAGGCGAAGAGATTATCGAGCCGCTTGAAGATCGTATCCTCGGACGGTTTGCAGTTGATGATGTGTATAATCCGATTACCGATGAAATGATCGTTGGTGCGGGTGAAATGATCGACGAAGATGTCGCACATGAAATCGGCGAAACGGCCCTTGAAGAAGTGCGTATACGGTCGGTGCTGACTTGTGAGACACGCCGTGGAGTTTGTATCAAGTGTTACGGGCGTCACCTCGCTACCAACAAGGTAGTGAATATCGGTGAATCCGTCGGTATCATCGCGGCACAGAGTATTGGTGAACCGGGAACGCAGCTGACACTCCGGACATTCCACATCGGTGGAACAGCCAGCCGTATTGTCGAGACATCAGAAATGACGAGTAAACACGCCGGTACGGTACGCTTTTCGGACAATATCGAATTGTCAGAGCGTGAGGATGGCGATAGAATCTGTCTCGTCCGTAACGGCCGGATAGATATCATTGATGAGAACAATCGGGAACTGGCGCACTATAACGTGCCCTACGGTTCCAAGTTGCTGGTGGAAGACGAAGATGAGGTGGAGAAGGGGCAGACTCTGTTTGCCTGGGATCCGTATAGCGATATTATTCTGGCGCGGCGTAGCGGTTACGTTAAATTTATCGATTTGATTGACGATGTGACCTACAGCGAAGAGACGGATGAACTGGGCCGGAAGCAGAGTACTATAATAGAGTCCAAGGATCGTGATCTCAGTCCGCGTATCGAGATTGTGGATGAAGAGGGTGAAACCATCGCTCCCGGAATCATTTTGCCGGTCGGCGCAAATCTGGTGGTCAAAGACGGCCAGGAAGTTGAGGCCGGAGACACATTGGTGAAGATTGCCAAGGAGATTGGCAAAACCCGGGATATTACCGGTGGTTTGCCGCGTGTCGCGGAACTGTTCGAAGCACGGAAGCCGAAGAACCCGGCTGTTGTCAGCGAAATTGATGGACGGGTGAAGTTCGGTCGTATCCGGCGCGGTGTCCGTGAAATTATCGTTGTGGGCGATGCCGGGGATGAGCGAAGTTACAAGATTCCGTACGGTAAGCACGTTATCGTTCACGAGGGGGATAGAATAAGCGCTGGTGATCGTCTGTGCGATGGCGCAGTTGCGCCGCACGATATCCTCCGTATCCTTGGGCCTGGAAAAGTTCAGGAGTACCTGGTGAACGAAATCCAGGAAGTCTACCGTCTGCAGGGCGTACGTATCAATGATAAACACATTGAGGTTATTGTACGCCAGATGATGCAGAAAGTGGCTATCGAGGAGCCAGGCGATACGAAGTATCTTGAAAAGGATCGTATCAATCGGTACGAGTTCTTTGAAGAAAACGAACGTATCAGGAATATGGTCGTAGTCGAAGAACCGGGTGATACCGGACTGCGCAAGGGCCGTGTTATCAAGCGCAACCGGCTTGAACAGTTGAACACGGAGACTGAGGAAGAAGGCGGTGAACCCGCAAAGATGCGGGCCGCACGTCTGGCAACCTTCCGTCCACTCTTGCTCGGTATCACGCGTGCCTCACTGAATACGGAAAGCTTCATGTCCGCTGCCTCCTTCCAGGAAACAACACGTGTTCTGACGGATGCTGCGACTTCAGCGAAGATCGATCATCTGCGCGGCCTGAAAGAAAACGTAATTATGGGACGGCTTATTCCTGCCGGAACCGGTCAAAAGCACTATAAAAACATTATTGTCGATTCCGAGAATGATGTTCTTGTGGATGAGCGGCTGGCGAAAAAGCAGCCGGAAGAAGGGGTTGCGGAGGAAGAGCTGGAAGAAACGTCCGAGCCAGTGGAATCAGAATGAAAAAGAAACAGAAAACGGGTTGACAGGCCTGAGTTCTGTCCATAATTTATGAGGCTTTTTCAAAAAGGGAGAAAAGATGCCGACGATTAACCAACTTGTCCGTAAAGGACGGAAAAAAGTACAGAAAAAGAAATCCGCTCCGGCGTTGAAGGGAAACCCCCAGAAACGCGGAGTATGCACACGTGTTTACACCACAACACCGAAAAAGCCGAACTCGGCACTTCGGAAGGTGGCGCGTGTCAGGTTGGTGAACGGCATGGAAGTGACAGCCTATATCCCGGGCGAGGGGCACAACCTTCAGGAGCACTCGATTGTGCTCATTGAAGGCGGTCGGGTCAAGGATCTGCCTGGTGTCCGGTACCATATCGTCCGCGGAACACTGGATACGGCCGGGGTGACCGACCGGAAGACCAGTCGTTCCCGGTACGGTGCAAAGAAATCTTAGCAATAGGGAATAATTAAGTTATGGCGCGTCGGAAAAGACCTGAAAGACGAGAAATTTTACCTGACCCGGTACATGATAGTCTGTTGGTTGCAAAATTTATCAACAATATCATGCGTAGCGGGAAACGAGGAACTGCCGAGCAGATCTTCTATACTGCTTTGGAGAAAATGGAGAAGCAGGCAGGGAAAGACGGTCTGGAACTTTTTGAAAAAGCAATTGATAACGCCTCGCCTATCCTTGAGGTAAAGTCGAAACGGATTGGTGGTGCCACTTATCAGGTGCCGATTGAGGTGAGTAAGGACAGAAAAAAGGCGCTGGCAATGCGTTGGCTTATTTCCGCGGCAAAGGGTCGCGGTGGTCGCCCGATGTCAGACAGGCTGGCGGAAGAATTTCTGGCAGCTTCAAAAGGCGATGGCGGCGCAGTCCGGAAGAAAGAAGAAGTGCACAGGATGGCCGAAGCAAACAAGGCGTTCGCGCACTTCCGCTAAATCATTGGAAATATAAATTTAATATTAAAAAAGTGGTTATATAGATACAGTGGCTCAGAAAAAAGCAGACTCTTTAGAGAGGACACGGAACATAGGCATCATGGCTCATATTGATGCCGGAAAAACAACGACGACTGAGCGAATGCTCTATTACACCGGTCGGCTGCATCGCATGGGAGAAGTTCATGAAGGCGCTGCTACGATGGACTGGATGGAGCAGGAGAAGGAGCGCGGTATTACCATCACTTCCGCGGCGACTACGTGCTACTGGCAGGATCATCGCGTTAATATTATCGATACGCCAGGCCACGTGGACTTCACCGTTGAGGTGGAACGATCCCTTCGTGTACTAGATGGCGCCGTAGCGCTCTTCTGTGCGGTCGGAGGTGTCGAGCCACAGTCAGAAACGGTATGGCGACAAGCTGATAAATACACGATACCCCGGATTGCGTTTGTCAATAAGATGGATCGCACCGGGGCTGATTTTTTTCATGCCGTGGACATGATGAAGGAGCGCCTCGGGGCGAACGTCGTGCCAATTACGCTCCCCATCGGTGACGGCGATATGTTCAATGGTATTGTTGACTTAGTCCACAATCGCAGCATCATTTACAATGAACAGAGTCTTGGCAAGCATTTTGAGTTTGGTGATATTCCCAAAGATATGGTTGAGCAGGCCAAGGAATATCGTACACATATGCTGGAGGAGATCTCCATGTACGATGACACACTCATGGAGAAGTACCTCGAAGGCGAAGAAATCGATCCCAGAGATATTAAATCTGCGCTACGGAAGGCCACATTGGACGTCTCTATGACTCCGGTAATGTGTGGATCGGCCTTCAAGAATAAGGGTGTCCAGTATCTGCTGGATGCCATTGTAGACTTTTTGCCTTCTCCGGTTGAGGTTCCGCCGATTAAGGGGGTTGATCCGAAGACCGAGGAACAGATCGTCCGGAAGTCTGATGAAGATGAGCCGTTTGCGGCCCTGGCATTTAAAGTGATGACTGACCCTTATGTTGGTCGGTTGACGTTTTTCAGGGTTTATTCCGGTAAAATTAACGCCGGATCCTATATTCATAATCCCAATTCAGATAAACGGGAACGCTTCAGCCGGCTACTCCAGATGCATGCCAACAAACGTGAGGAACTTGATTACGTTAAAGCAGGAGACATTGCCGCAGCAGTCGGGTTGAAGAATACATCCACTGGTAATACGCTTTGTGATGAAGATAATCCGATTATTCTGGAGCAGATGGAGTTTCCGGAACCGGTCATTAAAGTATCAATAGAGCCGGAATCCCGGGCCGATTCCCAGCAGCTCTCCGATGCATTGCAGCGGCTTGCCGAAGAGGATCCGACATTTCAAATTTCCACAGATGAAGAAACCGGCCAGACTATCGTTGCCGGAATGGGCGAGTTGCACCTGGAAGTTATCATCGACCGGCTGAAACGGGAATTCAAGGTAAACGCCAAAATTGGCGCGCCGCAGGTCGCCTACCGTGAATCCATTCGCCAGGAAGTGGACGTGGAGAAGAAATTTGTCCGCCAGAGTGGTGGACGCGGGCAGTACGGGCATGTGGTTATGACGGTTGAGCCAAACGAAGCCGGTGAAGGATACGAATTTATAGATAAAATCGTCGGCGGCTCCATCCCAAGAGAATATATCCCGTCTGTGGATAAGGGGATTCAGGAAGCCATGCGTAACGGCCCGATTGCCGGCTATCCGGTGGAAGATATAAAGGTGACCTTATACGACGGTTCATATCACGAGGTCGACTCCTCGGAGATGGCTTTTAAGGTTGCTGGTTCCATGGCGATGCAGGAGGCAATGAGGCAGGCAAGCCCAGCACTCCTCGAGCCGACGATGGACCTTGAAGTCGTTGTACCAGATGAATATCTCGGCGACGTCATGGGAGACATCACCGGACGGCGTGGAGACATCAAAGGGATGGGACAGAGAAAGAAAGCGCAGGTAATTACGGCGACTGTTCCGCTTTCCGAGATGTTTGGTTACGCTACAGATTTACGGTCCATTACACAGGGGCGCGCTGTATTTACGATGCAGTTTTCGCACTACGCTGAGGTACCGGAAAGCATAAAGGATGATATTATTGAACAAATTCACGGCAAAGCATCATAAACTGACCGCGTAAGAGACGAGGGAGGTCGCATGTCGAAACAGAAATTTGAACGGACCAAACCCCATGTAAACGTGGGAACCATTGGCCATGTGGATCATGGGAAGACAACGTTGACAGCAGCGCTGACGCTGTACCTGTCCAGCAAAGGCTTGGCGGAGATCCGCGATTTTGACAGTATCGATAACGCGCCGGAAGAAAAAGAGCGCGGGATCACTATCGCGACCGCCCACGTGGAATACGAGAGTGATAACCGGCATTACGCCCACGTGGACTGCCCGGGTCACGCCGATTACATCAAAAACATGATTACCGGGGCAGCCCAGATGGACGGCGCCATTCTGGTCGTGAGCGCCGCCGACGGTCCCATGCCGCAGACCCGGGAGCACATTTTGCTGGCACGGCAGGTGGGCGTACCGAATATCGTGGTCTTTATGAATAAAACGGACCAGGTGGACGATCCGGAATTGCTGGAACTGGTGGAGTTGGAACTCCGGGAACTGTTGAGTGAGTATGATTTCCCCGGCGATGATATTCCGATTGTGAAGGGTAGCGCGCTGGAAGCGCTGAGCAATCCGGACGATGCAGACGCCACCGCCCCGATGCAGGAGCTGATTGAAGCGCTGGATGATTATATTCCCGAACCGGAGCGCGACACCGACCGGTCGTTTTTAATGCCGGTGGAGGATGTCTTCTCAATTACCGGACGTGGCACCGTGGGTACCGGTCGAATTGAACGCGGTATCGTGCATGTGGGTGACGAAGTCGAAGTGATTGGGCTCGGTGGTCATGAAACCACTGTTGTCACAGGAGTAGAAATGTTCCGGAAGATGCTGGACGAAGGCCAGGCCGGCGATAACGTGGGGCTGTTGCTGCGCGGGATCGACAAGGAATGGCTGCAGCGCGGTATGGTCTGTGCGGAGCCGGGCAGTATTACGCCGCATACGAAATTCAAAGCGGAAGTGTATGTCCTGAAGAAGGAAGAGGGCGGACGCCATACCCCGTTCTTCCAGGGCTACCGGCCGCAGTTTTACTTCCGGACGACGGACGTCACCGGTACAGTAGGTCTGCCAGAAGGCGTGGAAATGGTGATGCCGGGTGACAAGGTGAATATGGACGTGGAACTGATCGCACCAATTGCCATGGAAGAAGGGCTCCGGTTCGCGATTCGGGAAGGCGGCCATACAGTCGCATCCGGTGTTGTGACGGATATAATTGAGTAACTCAGAAGGAAAGGTGAGTCAATTTGGCATCACAGAAATTACGTATTAGTCTGAAAGCATACGATCACAATCTGCTGGATAAGTCCACAGAGAAGATCGTTCGGACGGCAAAATCCACAGGTGCTGTGATTTCAGGTCCGATTCCCCTTCCGACGAAGCGGACGGTCTACACCGTATTGCGGTCGCCGCACGTGAATAAGAAATCGCGTGAACAGTTTCAGACCAAAGTACACAAGCGATTGATTGATATTCTGAATTCAACCTCAAAGACGGTAGATGCGCTGATGAAGCTGGATTTGCCGGCGGGTGTTGATATCGAGATTAAGGTATAAGGGGTTATAGAGAATCGCTATGAATGGACTTATCGGTAAAAAGAAGGGAATGACCCGCGTATTCAATGACAACGGTGAAGATATTCCCGTGACTGTCATTGAAGCTGGCCCGTGTTATGTGACACAGGTAAAGACTGAAGAAACTGACGGGTACAACGCAGTGCAGATTGGGTTTGAACCGAAGAAGAAAAAGCGAGCGAATAAACCGGAATCGGGGCATACCGCAAAGGCAGAAGTTGATGCAATGAAGGTGCTGAGGGAATTCGATGCCGGGGATGAGCAATATGAGCCTGGCGCAGAAATCACAGTCGATATCTTCAATGCTGGCGAGAAGGTTGACGTGACCGGAACAAGTAAAGGGCGAGGATTTACCGGCGTGGTGAAGAAGTATGGATTTGCCGGCGGCCCGAAAACACGTGGACAGAGCGACACTTGGCGGCGGCCCGGTTCAATCGGGGCGAGCGCCGACCCATCCCGCGTATTCCCGGGGATGCGGATGTCCGGACAGGCCGGAAACGAGCAAGTGACCGAAAAAGCTTTAACGGTTGTTGCTACTGATGCAGAAAAGAATTTATTGCTGGTGAAAGGGTCCGTTCCAGGTTCAAACAACGGATACCTGATCATCCGAAAGGCATAACGAGGATCTAATGAAGGTAGAAGTTTATACAGCGGAAGGCGCCAAATCGGGAGAACAGGTCGAACTACCTGCGAATATTTTTGAAGCGACGCCGAATGACCATTTGATTTACCAGGCAGTCACTACTGAAATGGCAAACCGGCGGCTCGGAAGCCATTCCAAGAAAACACGCAGTGAAAAGCGCGGGGGCGGTAAGAAACCGTGGCGTCAAAAAGGAACAGGGCGCGCCCGGGCCGGGACGATTCGTTCTCCTCTGTGGGTAGGTGGAGGTATTGCGTTTGCTCCAAAGCACCATAAATATAAAAAGCGGATGAACCGCAAGGCAAAGCGGGCAGCAAGAACAAGCGTTCTGGCATATCGGGCTCAAGAGGAAAAGGTATTTGTTATTGAAGATTTGAAGTTTGAGCAGCCCAAAACCAGTCGTGTTGCCACGTTGCTACAGGATATTGGACTCAGTGACGAAAAGGTCGTAATCCTGGTCGGGGAGATAGATGAAAATTTATACCTCTCCTCGCGAAACCTGCAGAATGTAGATGTTGTTGAGGCTGCCAGCGCTTCCACATATGATATGATGGACTCTGACATTTTACTGTTTACGCAGTCCGGTCTGGAGCAGTTGGTTGCTAATTTAGGTCAGGAAAACTAAAGGATTTTACCGATGGCAAAGAAACGTGCAGTTATACTACGGCCGCTTTTCACTGAGAAAATGAGTCTGCTCGCTGAATCCGAGCGAAAATATGCTTTTGAAGTCAGGCCGAATGCAAACAAGATGGAAATTAAACAGGCCGTCGAGAAAAAGTTCGACGTGAATGTCACGAAGGTCGCCACCATGAACATGCGCGGGAAAAGTAAGAGTATGACCGTTCGCAGCGGTGGCCATGTCATCCGGACCTTCGGCCAGAGAAATCATTGGAAAAAAGCAGTTGTAACACTCGCCGAGGGGCAGGCAATCGATCTGTACCAGGGCGAGGGTGTTTCTCTTTAATTATTGAGACAGAGTGATTATTTATGCCGATTAAAAAGATAAAACCGACAACACCGGGACAGCGATACAAAACCCAGTCGACATTTGAAGAAATTACGAAGGGTGAACCGGAACCGAGCTTGGTGAAGCCGCTGAAAAAAACCGGCGGCCGAAACAATCGGGGGCGGATTACCTCCAGAAGACGGGGCGGTGGACATAAACGCCGGTACCGTATTATCGACTTTGCGCGCAAGAAATTTGACGTACCCGGAAAGGTCGCCTCAATCGAATACGATCCCAACCGGTCCGCACGCATTGCTCTGATTCATTATGCCGATGGCGAAAAGCGTTACATCCTGGCGCCGGAAGGCCTCCGGGTTGGCGATGAAGTTATAAGCGGTGAGCAGGTACCGTTACGGCCAGGGAATGCAATGCCCCTGAGTCGTATTCCGCAGGGCGCTTTAGTGCACAATGTGGAATTTAAACCGGGCAAAGGTGGACAGATTGTCCGCAGTGCCGGAACGTCCGCACAGATTTTGGCCAAAGAAGGCAATTACGTGACGCTGAAATTGCCATCTGGCGAAGTGAGAATGTTTCTCCAGACCTGCTATGCAACACTTGGTGAAGTTGGCAACAAGGATCATGAAAATGTCACCCTCGGTAAAGCAGGTCGCAGCCGCTGGAAAGGCCGGCGTCCCAAGGTGCGTGGCGTGGTGATGAATCCCATCGATCACCCGATGGGTGGTGGCGAAGGCCGGACATCAGGCGGCGGACATCCCCGAAGTCCGTGGGGTTGGCAGACTAAGGGGAAGAAGACCCGTAAAAAGAAATTGTCTGATCGCTATATCGTGAAACGACGTCCAAAGAATAAGAGAAGGTAGGATATTGTATGAGTCGTTCGCTAAAAAAAGGACCTTTTGTAGACGAAAAACTTTCGGCAAAGGTTGATGCGCTGAATGAAAAGAATAAGAAACAGGTGATCAAAACCTGGTCCCGCGCGTCAATGATTACGCCTGAATTTGTCGGCCATACCTTTGCGGTACACAACGGGAATAAGTTTATTCCGGTGTATATTACCGAGAATATGGTCGGGCATAAATTGGGTGAATTCTCGCCGACCCGGACTTTTCGCGGGCACTCCAAGGCAGAGAAGACTGCTAAAGTGAAGAAACCTTCATCATCTTAAGACGACGGTAGATAACTATTATGGAAGCAACAGCCAAAGCAAAATATGTAAAACAATCCGCCCGGAAAATACGGCAGGTGGTTGATTTAGTTCGCGGAAAACCGGTGAATCAGGCGTTGAATGCGCTCCACTTCACCCCGAAGAAGGCGGCAACTACCGTAGAAAAGACGATTATGTCCGCCGTTTCCAATTACATGAATACGGATGAAGGGGCGGCGATGGATCCCGACAATTTGGTCATCAGTGAAATTTATGTCGACGAGGGACCAACACAGAAGCGGTATCAACCGCGGGCTATGGGGCGGGCCACCGTCATCCGGAAACGCAGCAGCCATCTGACGGTTGTGGTTTCCGACGGAATCGAAGAAAAAACTGAAAGTAATTAGCGCAAGGGAGGCTCATTGGGTCAAAAAACACATCCCATCGGATTTCGGCTTGGCGTCATTCGCAGTTGGAAATCCAACTGGTTTGACGAGAAAAACTTCGCGGAGAATCTCGATCAAGATATAACGCTTCGGAAGTATATCCGGAAACGTCTGCCCACGGCAGGAATTTCCCGGATCGAGATCAACCGGACGTCCAAAAAGATTACACTGACTATTCATACATCCAGGCCAGGTATTGTGATTGGCAAGGGCGGGAGTGAGGTCGATCAGCTTCGTGAAGAGGTGAAAACCATCACGGATACCGAGGTTCAGATTAACGTGAATGAAGTCAAGCGACCTGAACTGGACGCCTACCTTGTTGCGGATAATATCGCTCAGCAGATAGTGCGGAAGATATCGTTTCGACGGGTTATAAAAAAAGCCATTCAGTCTACTATGCGGATGGGCGCCGAGGGAATTCGTATTCGAGCTGCCGGACGTCTTGGTGGATCGGAAATGGCCCGGACGGAGAACTATCATGAGGGACGCGTGCCGCTGCATACGCTGCGTGCGGACATCGATTTTGCCACCATTACTGCAAAAACGACGTATGGCACTATCGGCATCAAAGTTTGGATCTGTAACGGCGAAGTTGTTTGATAAAGGGAGTCTGAAATTATGTTAATGCCGAAGAAACAGAAACACCGGAAGCATCACAGGGGGCGCCGTAAAGGTAATGCCAATCGCGGCACCGATGTGAGTTTTGGGACCTACGGTCTCAAAGCCATGGAAGCCGGATGGATAACCGGTCGCCAGATTGAAAGTGCCCGGGTAGCGATTACGCGACACGTCCGGAAGCACGGCAAACTCTGGATACGCATTTTCCCGGATAAGCCCGTAACCCAGAAACCCGCTGAAACGCGGATGGGGAAAGGGAAGGGCGCTCCGGAATATCATGTGGCAGTCGTAAAACCGGGCCGTGTGATGTTTGAGATTGAAGGGGTCGATGAAGATGTCGCGGAAAAGGCGATGCGGCAAGCGAGTCACAAGCTGCCGATAAAAACGAAATTTGTAACACGTCGCGAAATCGGAGGTTGATGTGAAGAGCGACGAATTGCGGACCCTCTCAACGGAGGAGTTAGAAATACGGTTGGAAGAGAACAGGGAAGAATTGGAAAATCTCCGCTTTCAGCAGACTTTGCAACAGGTGGAAAATCCGTTACGGATTCGTCACCTGAAGAAGGAAATTGCGCAGATTCTAACCGTATTACGCGAATATGAACTTGGAATACGGACAACTGAAGAGCAAGGGAAGAGTGCTGAATGAGCAGTCGAGGCAAAACAAAGACTAAAATTGGCACAGTCGTCAGCGACAAGATGGACAAAAGCATTCTGGTCCGTGTCGACCGGAAGGTGCAGCACAAACTTTATAAGAAGTATGTGACGCGTTCGTCGAAATTTGTCGCACATGACGAAACGAACGAATGCAAGAATGGTGATAAGGTCAAAATTATCGAAACCCGTCCATTGAGTCGCCGCAAACGGTGGCGACTGATGGAGATACTAGAAAAGGCCGAACAGGTCTGACCGGGATGAGACGAAACAGGCGAGGAACCAGATGATTCAGGTACAAAGTCGTTTGAATGTTGCAGATAATACTGGTGCCCGGAAAGTCCAGTGTATTAAGGTCATGGGAGGCACCGGCCGGCGCTATGCCAGTGTTGGTGACATTATTATGGTGTCTGTAAAGAATGCTATCCCCGGTGGGGATATCAAAAAGGGCGATATTTCCAAGGCGGTTATCGTCCGCACAAAAAAGGAGCGGCGCCGGAAAGACGGATCGTATATCCGGTTTGATGAGAATGCCGCTGTTCTTATCGGCACCGATGAAGAACCGACCGGCACCCGTATTTTCGGGCCGGTAGCCCGGGAACTCCGGGAACGCCGCTATATGCGAATTATTTCTATGGCACCAGAAGTACTTTAACGAGGGATTACTGACTTATGCGAATTAAAAGAGGCGACCAGGTTGAAGTCATCGCTGGGAACGATAAGGGAAAGCAGGGAAAAGTGTTAAAAGTTTTCCCAAAGAAGAACCGGGTGATCGTGGAAGGAATCAATTTTATTAAGCGTCACACGCGCCCGTCCCAGAATAATCCCCAGGGGGGCATTGTTGAAAAGGAGGCTCCGATCGACGTTTCCAATGTGCAGTTGCTTCACAATGGGGAGCCAACCCGCATTGGGTACGATTACCTGGAGGACGGAACCAAGGTGCGTGTGGCAAAATCAACTGGCGAAGTGATAGATTCTTAACAAAGATAGCGTGGTTTAATTATGGCTGAAGAATATATACCGAGAATGTTGAAACATTACCGGGAAGAAGTACGTCCCAAACTCCGCGAGAGTTTCGGATACGACAACATTATGGAAGTGCCGCACCTGGCAAAAATTTCCATCAATATGGGGCTGGGTGAGGCCAAAGATGATCCAACGGTTCTGGAGAAAGGGGTGAATGAGTTGACGACAATCTCCGGTCAGAAAGCCGTCGTCACCCGTTCAAAAAAATCCATCTCTAATTTCAATATTCGGGAAGGGCAGGCTATCGGTGCCCGGGTCACGTTACGTGGCGCACAGATGTATGAATTCCTGGATAAATTTATTGCGTTAGCGCTCCCGCGGGTTCGTGACTTCAACGGAGTGTCCGATAAATCCTTCGACGGGTCCGGCAACTACAGTATCGGTGTGAAGGAGCAGATCATTTTCCCGGAAATCGACTACGATGAAGTAGAGCAGATTCGGGGAATGGATGTCACCTTTGTTACGACGGCCGAAACCGACGAAGAAGCATATGAATTATTTAAACTGATGGGTATGCCGTTTCGATCAAGAGCATCTGAAGCTGCATAATCGTCAACACTAGGCTGATTGAGGCAATTTATGGCTAAGAAATCAATGATTGAAAAAGCAAATCGCGAACCAAAATACAGCACCCGGAAGAATAACCGGTGTAATAACTGTGGACGTCCCCGTGGCTATATGCGGAAATTCGGCCTTTGCCGTCTCTGTTTCCGCGAAATGGCCCTCAAAGGGGAAATTCCCGGTGTAACTAAAGCTAGCTGGTAGAGGAAAGAATTTATGAGCCAGAGTGATCCTATTGCAGATTACTTGACGCAGATTCGCAACGGAATTATGGCGAAGAAGCGCTGGGTTGACATTCCCGCATCCAATCTGAAAAAACGGATGAGTCTGCTGCTAAAGCGGGAGCATTTTATTAAAGATTTTTACGTTATTGAAGACAATAAGCAGGATGTCATTCGCATCTTTCTGAAATACACCAGAGAAGGCGAAGGGGTCATCGAAGGCTTGAAGCGTGTAAGCCGCCCCGGACGCCGGCGATATGTCGGTGTTGGTGAAATTCCGAAAGTGTTAAATGGCCTCGGTACCGCTGTTATGACCACATCCAAAGGTATTATGACCGATAAACAGGCACGTGCTATGGGTGTTGGCGGTGAAGTGCTCTATTATATCTGGTAAAGGGGGAGTAAACTCGTGTCACGTATAGGAAAACAACCTGTAGTCATTCCAGAGAAGGTAGACGTGTCCTTCCAGGCACCGGTGTTGACCGCCAAAGGTCCGCTGGGAGAACTGGAGATCACCGTCCATGCCGATATGGAAGTGAAGATTTCAGACGGCGAAGTCATTGTGACCCGTCCGTCTGATTCTAAGTTTCACCGGTCCCTGCACGGGATGACCCGGGCAATTATTCAGAATACGGTGGATGGAGTAAAAGATGGATACGATAAATCCCTGGAAATACAGGGAGTGGGATATACCGTACAGCGGAAATCCGATCAGAAAATTCTCCTGAATCTCGGATATTCCCACCCTATCCTGTTTGAGGCGCCTGACGGAATCACGCTGGATGTACCGGACAATACGCATATCACGGTGAAGGGACCAAATAAACAGTTGGTCGGTCAGGTAGCCGCGAAAATCCGGTCATTTCGTCCCCCGGAGCCTTATAAAGGAAAAGGCATCCGGTATGTTGGCGAATATGTGCGACGTAAAGCTGGTAAAGCAATTGCAGCAAAATAATTGATCTGTACGGAGTTATACTGACTTATGAAAAAACCATCTGCACGATCTCGAAAGAAGAAACACGTTCGGAAATCCATCTTTGGTATGCCCGATCGGCCTCGGTTAACGGTGTTCCGGAGCAATGCGAACATCTATGCGCAGATAATTGACGATCTGCACGGAAACACACTTGCCAGTTCCTCCTCTCTGGAAAACGAAATCCAGGAAGAGGTTGATAAAGCGGAGAGCAAGGCCGAAATTAGTAAGATTGTCGGGAACCAAATCGCCAAGAAGGCAAAGGATGCCGGTATCGAAAAAGTAGTGTTTGATCGAAACGGCTATCGGTACCATGGTCGGGTGAAAGCGTTGGCGGAAGCCGTACGTGAAGGTGGACTCGAATTTTAACTGAAGTGAGCTGAGGGAGTAAATATTGGCACAGAAACAGATTAATCCGACTCAGTTAAATCTGAAGGATGAAAAAGTTGTCAAGATTAACCGCGTGTCCAAGGTAGTCACCGGTGGGCGGAATTTTTCGTTTAACGCGATTGTTGTTGTTGGAGACGGTGATGGACATGTGGGAGTCGGGCTCGGAAAAGCAAACGGTGTGGTGGAAGCTATTAGCAAGGGCCGTGAAAAGGCCAAAAAGAACTTGTTTAAGGTACCGATTGTGAACGGAACAATTCCCCATGCCATCGTTGGAAAATTCGGGGCTGGTCGAGTAATGCTTAAACCGGCGTCTCCGGGTACCGGTATTATCGCCGGTGGTCCTGTGCGGGCCGTGATGGAGCAGGCCGGAATTCACGATATCCTGACCAAATCCATCGGAACATCAAATCCGCATAACATGATTAAGGCCACGCTGGAAGGATTAAAAAATCTACGTGATGCCTATACGGTCGCCGAGCGACGAGGCATTACCGTAGAAGAACTTTTCAATCCGTAAACACGAACGGTTAAAAGATTTATGGCAAAGAAAAAACAGCTACAGATTCGACAGAAGAAAAGCGTGATCGGTGTGGATAAAAAGCAAAAAGCGACTGTCCGCGCCCTGGGATTGCGGCGAAATTATCGTACGGTAGTACATGACGACACGCCGGCAATTCGGGGGATGATCGCGAAAGTCCAACATTTGGTAGACGTAGAAGAGGTTTGATAATATGGATTTAGGTTCATTACAATACGCAGAAGGCCACCGAAAGGGCAAAGACAAGCGCGTTGGCCGCGGAAACGGTTCCGGATACGGAAAAACGTCTGGTCGGGGTCAAAAGGGACAGCTTTCCCGGGCTGGTTATACCTATCGCCCCTGGTATGAAGGTGGGCAGATGCCCATTCAGCGGCGTTTGCCGAAAAGAGGATTTACTAACATTTTCCGCACCGAATATCAGGTGGTGAATGTAAGTGATCTCGAACGGCTTGAGGAAAAAGAAATAGATATAGATGTTTTGGGCAATCATGGGTTAGTTGATCCGGGTGGCGATCCGGTTAAAATTCTCGGAGACGGTGAGGCACCGGAAGGGCTGACCGTCACTGCCCATGCATTCTCGAAATCAGCCGAAGAAAAGATTACTGCCGCCGGAGGTTCCGTAGAGCGCTTATGATTGATTCGTTCCGTAGCATATTCAAAATCCCAGAACTCCGTAAGCGCATCGCGTTTACAATTTTTATTCTGGTCGTTTACCGAATTGGTGGTCATATCCCCACGCCAGGCATTGATAGCCAGGCGCTGGCCATGGCCATGTCCAACCTCCAAAACACGTTATTCGGACTGTACGATATGTTCGCAGGCGGTTCGTTCGGGAAGGCGACTATCTTCGCTCTCGGTATTATGCCGTACATTAGTGCGGCCATTATCATTCAGCTGCTCGGTGCGGTATTTCCCTATTTCCAGCGGCTGCAGAAAGAGGGTGAAGAAGGTCAGAAGAAAATTACCCAGCTGACCCGGTACGGGACGGTTGGGATTTCAACATTACAGGCCTATGGCGTCAGTATTTTTCTGCAGAACATGACGGCCGGCGCCGGCCAGGCAGCCCGCTCAGTGGTCATTAATCCGGGGATCGGCTTTCAACTGATTACGGTGATTACGCTGGTGAGTGGTACAGTGTTTGTCATGTGGCTTGGCGAGCAGATCTCCGAGCGCGGCATCGGAAATGGGATATCGCTGCTGATTACCATCGGTATCCTGGTGATGCTCCCGAACGTGATTATCAGTGAAGTGACACTGATACAGGAAGGGGTTCGCGGTGTCTTTACCGAGGTCGTCCTGATTGCGCTGATGGTTGTAATTGTCGCTGCACTGGTCCTGCTGACTCAGGGAACACGAAAACTCCCGGTACAATATGCAAAACGTGTTGTTGGGCGAAAGGTCTATGGCGGGCAATCGACTCATATTCCGCTGCGAATTAACACCGCCGGCGTTATGCCGATTATTTTCGCCCAGGCGATCATGTTTGTACCACAGACTATCGCGACATTTTTTGGCGGAAATACGGTAATGCAGGGTATCTTGAGATACTTTGACATCCAGCACCCGGTCTATTGGATCGTATTCGGTGTGATGATCATCTTCTTTACCTATTTCTACACCGCTATAGCGTTTAATCCGGTGGAAGTTGCGGATAATATGAAGCGGCACGGTGGGTTTATCCCAGGGATTCGTCCGGGGAAACGGACTGCAGAGTTTATTGATAATATCCTGACGAAAATTACGCTGCCGGGATCAATTTTCCTGGCGATTGTTGCCGTGATGCCGTATTTCATTATGAATATTTTTGATGTGGATTATAGTCTGGCCTCCTTTTTTGGGGGGACGAGTCTACTGATTATCGTCGGTGTATCGCTGGACACGCTTCAGCAGGTAGAGTCGCACCTGGTGATGCGGCATTATGACGGATTTATGAAGGGTGGGCGTATACGCGGCCGCCGCAGAATGTGATAATTGTAAACGCATGACACGAAGCACTACGGAAATCGATAAAATACGTGAAGCAAGCCAAATAGTGGCCGACACGCTCCAGCTAGTGAAGGAGCACCTGGTGCCGGGGGCAAAAACAATTGACCTGGACCAGATGGCTGAAGAGCATATTCGTTCCCGGGGTGCCCGTCCGGCATTCAAGGGTTACTACGGGTTTCCGGCCAGCCTTTGTATGAGCATTAATAATGAGGTTGTCCATGGAATCCCCAGCGAGCGCACCCTCAACGAGGGCGACATCGTTGGTATCGATTGCGGCGCTGAGAAAAACGGATATTACGGAGATCACGCTATTACTTTCGCGGTTGGCGATGTGAATGAAAAGGTGAAACAGCTGCTCGAAGTGACCAGTAATGCTCTGATGAAAGGTATTGAACAAGCAAAAGCCGGTAATCATCTGTACGACATCGGTCATGCGGTACAGGAATATGCAGAGAATGCCGGGTTTTCTGTGGTCCGGCAGCTTGTCGGCCACGGTATCGGAACCGAGTTACATGAGGAACCGCAAGTGCCAAATTACGGCAAGGCGGGGACCGGTCCGGAATTACGGGCCGGAATGGTTATGGCAATTGAACCGATGATTAATGAAGGTGGCTATGACGTGTATACCGGTGATGACGGCTGGACGGTATATACATCCGACGGGAAATTAAGTGCGCATTTTGAACATACGGTCGTTATTTCGAATAACGGCCCGGAAATTTTATCAGTACCGACAAGCTAAACGAGGAGATTTAATTTGGCCAAAGAAAAACCGATTCGCGTAGACGGCATCGTCAAAGAGACGCTCCCGAACGCGACGTTTAAGGTCGAACTGGAGAACGGGCACGAAGTCCACGCACATATCTCTGGGAAAATGCGGATGAATTATATCAAAATTCTACCGGGAGATAAAGTGACGCTGGAACTTTCACCGTATGATCTGAATCGCGGACGTGTCGTCTACCGGTATAAATGAGAATTGAACGAAGATACTTACGAATAGGCAATAAGGGGATAGACCCGTGAAGGTACGCGCATCAGTAAAAAAGATTTGTAAGAAGTGCAAAATTATTCGCCGGAATGGTGTTGTACGGGTAACATGTACAAATCCGAAACATAAACAACGCCAAGGTTAAGATTTAAAAGGAGGCAAGTGTGGCTCGTATAGCAGGAGTCGATTTACCGCGGGATAAAAAAATTAAGATTAGCTTAACGTATATTTACGGTCTTGGTCGTAGTCTGGCTCTGGAGATTTTAGACAAGGCGGGCATCGATCCGGAAACCCGGACCAAAGATATTACCGATGATGAAGCGCAGACGCTACGGAATGTGATCAGTACGGATTACAAGGTAGAGGGCGCACTCCGTTCCGAACACAATGCGAATGTAAAGCGGTTGATGGATATCGGCTGCTATAAGGGATATCGTCATCGTCGTGGACTGCCGGTGAACGGTCAGCGGACTAAGACCAATGCCCGCACCCGGAAAGGGAAGAAGCGGACGGTGGGACGGAAGAGTAAAAAAGTCGGGAAAAAAGGTTAAAAGATTTTAAGCAAGAATTGTTTGAATACATAAGGAGGCATTGTTGGCTAAAGGAAAAGGTTCCGGAAAGAGCAAGCGTAAAAAGAAAAAACAACGCGTTGACGCCGAGGGTATTGCTCACATCAAATCGACGTTTAACAATACTACGGTGACGTTAACGGATAAATTTGGCAATGCCATTTCCTGGTCCACGGCCGGAAAGGTCGGACATAAAGGATCTCGGAAAAATACACCGTTTGCCGCCGGACAGGCTGCTGAGGCGGCGGCTCAGGAAGCAATCGATTTGGGGCTCCAGCGCGTCGAAGTCCGCGTAAAGGGCCCCGGTTCAGGGCGGGATGCGGCAATCCGCTCACTCCATTCTGCTGGCTTGGAAATTACCGCGATTAAAGACGTTACACCAATTCCACACAACGGATGCCGCCCGCCGAAACGGCGTCGTGTGTAAGACATGAAACTGAAGTAGATAAGGAGAGTTATGGCAAGATATACTGGACCTGTTTGTAAATTATGCCGTCGGGAAGGCGAGAAGCTCTTCCTGAAGGGCAACAGGTGTCTTTCATCGAAATGTGCGATTGAGCGCAAGGGGTATGCCCCCGGTCAGCACGGGCAAGGCCGTCGCAGACGGTTGTCCGATTACGGTATCCAGCTGCGGGAAAAACAGAAAATGCGCAGAATCTATGGAATACTGGAAAAACAGTTCCGCAATTATTTTAAGAAGGCGGACGGTATGGCGGGCGTTACAGGGACCAACCTGATTCAAATACTGGAATCCCGATTGGACAACACCGTGTACCGGCTTGGATTTGCACCATCGCGTGCCGCAGCCCGTATGCTCGTAAAACATCGGCACATCCAGGTAAATGGACGCACTGTTGACATCCCGTCATTTTCGGTATCACAGGGTGATAAAATCCAGGTGCGGGAGAGGAGCAAAAAGATGGAATCTATCCACGAATCCATGCAGAAGATCAAAGGGGAACACCCACTGCCATGGTTGGAACTGGATAAGGCAAAGATGGAAGGGACCTTCATGCAAGTGCCTGAGCGCGATGAGGTCGGCCTGGAAGTCAACGAACAGTTAGTTGTCGAATTATATTCGAAATAATTCAAAAGAAATAGGTAGGAATTGGACATATGCCAAATTTCCAAATACCAACAAATGTACAATTAGACGAAGATTCAGCCACTGATACCTTTGCCCGGTACATCTATGAACCGCTGGAACGCGGATACGGAGTTACTGTTGGCAACGCGTTTCGCCGGATTTTGATGTCATCAATCCCGGGAGCGGCAATTACAGCAATTAAAGTAGACGGCGTGCATCACGAATTCACCACCATTGAAGGTGTGAAGGAGGATGTGTCGGAGATTATTCTGAACCTGAAACAGGTGAAGATCCGGCTGGGAGATACTAAGCACGAAAAGGTTTCCCTCCACATCGAAGGCGCCGGTGAACTGAAAGCCGGAGAGATCGGCGAAGGCCAGGGTGATTTTGAAATTATGAACCCTGATCATCATATCTTTACGATGAACGAGGATGCCGATTTCAACCTTGAAGTCATGCTCGGTCGCGGTCGTGGATATGTTCCGGCAGAGAAGAATAAACTTCCGGAAGCCCCTATCGGGATGATCTTCGTGGATTCCATCTTTTCACCAGTCACCAACGCTAATTACAAGGTGGAAGAGTTGCAGACTGCTGAAAAGGCCAATATGGAACGCCTGACGCTGGAGATTACGACTGACGGTAGTATTGAACCGGCCAACGCGCTGGGATATGCTGCCCAGTTGCTCCGGGATCACATTAATCCGTTTCTCCAGTTCGAATCCGGTGAAATTAAGGAGCCGGAAAAGAAGATCGACGAAGAGGTTCTGCGAGTCCGGAAACAGTTGCAGCGTAGTATTGACGAACTGGAATTGTCGGTCCGCGCCTATAACTGCCTGAAATTCGCAAATATCGAAACCATCGCGGATTTGGTGGAAAAGGAAGAATCCGAAATGCTGAAGTACAAGAACTTCGGAAAAAAATCTCTGCAGGAACTGGTGGAGAAACTTGGCGATCTCGGACTGGAATTTGGAATGGACGTTGATAAGTATACCAAGGATCAGCTGGTATAACAGGAAACTGACAGGGATTTATCATGCGACACGGAAAACGAGGCCGGAAACTCGGCAGAACGAGCTCTCATAGAAAATCGATGCTGGCGAACATGGCGGCGAGCCTGTTTAAACATAAGCAGATCCGGACCACCGACGCCAAGGCGAAAGAGGCGCGGAGGGTAGCGGAGAAGCTTATCACTCTGGGAAAAAAAGGTGATCTCGCCGCACGGAGAAAAGCACTCAGCATTCTTCCGACCAAGGAAGATGTGAATACGCTTTTTAACGAAATTGCACCGCAATACGAAGAGCGCGAAGGCGGTTATACCCGAATAGTGAAACTCGGCCGCAGAACAAACGATGCTGCGCCGGTATCTATTCTGGAGCTGGTCGATTTTCAACGCCAGGTATCGCCTGCTGAGACTGAAGAATAGTCTTCTATGTGAGCGTGCGAAACCCAATTCGGTTCACATATCTTATTCGAAAGGCAACCATTAGCGTTGCCTTTCTTTTTATCTTTTGGGCACTCCCGCTGAATGTATTCAGCCAGGAATCCGATACGCCCATGACTGATCAGTTCTTTAAGGGACTGTGGGTCATCCGAAATAACATGACTGATTCCTCCTCCATAAAGGAGGTGGTGGAATTTGCGTCAGATAATGGATTCCGGCAGATCCTGGTGCAGGTACGAGGCCGTGGATTTGCGTATTATACCTCCTCATTTGTTCCTCGATCATACCTCATCACAGAACCACAATTTGATCCCCTGGCCTATGCCATAGAAAAGGGACACGAAGCCGGCCTCGAAGTTCATGCCTGGATGAACATGTATGTGCTCTGGACAGCTGAGACAGAACCGCCGGATCCAAATCATCTGCTCCTGACACAGCCAGAATGGACTGATGCTGATAACAATGGTGTCATGTACAAGGATAAGGATTGGAACCTCTTCCGGAACGGCTTACGGGGCGGAATCTATCTTGCCCCAACACATCCGGCAGTCAATCCCTATCTGAAATCCGTGGTAAAGGAAGTCGTTGAAAATTATAATGTGGACGGAATCCATCTGGATTACATCCGGTATCAGAATGTAGTCTCGGGCTATAATCCTGCCGGGCGGGAAACCTTTCGGAATAAGTACGGAGTCGATCCTCTGTTGCTATCTCAGATTACACAGCTGGATACGGTCAACTGGGATGAACGGTCGTACCAAATTTATATAGATGCCTGGAATGCCCATCGCCGGGATCAGGTGACCCAACTCGTTTCTTCACTCAAAACATTGTGTGAACAACATGGCACGAAACTATCCGCAGCCGTCAAACCGAATGTGAATGATGCCCGCAGCCGGTTTTTTCAGGACTGGGAATATTGGATAGAGGAGGGGTATCTTGACCTGGCAATTCCAATGAATTATGCTAAAGATCTCGAATTGTTTATGTCGAATTTGCAACTCATCAGAGAAAAGTTACCACGGGATCAGGTGGCCATGGGAATTGCTGTTTATAACCAGTCGCAGTTTGATGTGGCAGAAAAAATATTGAAAACGCTCAGTGCTCAATACGAGGGCTTTTGTCTTTTTTCTTATAATTCGTTTGTTGAAAATCCAACATACATAGATGTCATCCGCCGTTTTGTAAAGATTGAATAATATCTCTTATGAGTGATACGATGACTTCCGGAAACCCGGATAACCGGGACAGTGCGCATTCAGACCCACCTTCCGCATTGTTGGTGAAGAACATCGGAGAGCTCGCAACAGTCAATCCGCGAATAGGTCAGGTGGAGAAATATGATCATGTTTCCATGGAGATAATCGATGGTACAGTCGCTGGCTTATTCTCCGGAGAATCCGTACCGTTTACGGGGGACTATGACGCGATTATAGATGCCGGTGGTCGGCTGGTGACGCCCGGATTCGTGGATCCGAGTACGTGGTTAGCCCGCAGTGATACACTCCAACAATTATCAGCGAAGAAAATCCAAAATTACGTCGGGCAGTTTCTGCGACACGGGACCACCACAGTAGAAATGAAAATCGAAGTATCTCTAGAAACTGAGCAGACCATAAACGCTTTTTCACTATTAGCCGATTCATCTGATGATAACGAAATTGAATCAGTGCCCACCGTATACCTCACTCCCGGACTACAGGATAATGAGGAAAGCCCGGGAGGAAAATATCTCCGCGAATTATGCGAAAATATTCTTCCGGCGATAGCTGAGGAAAACGTGGCAGAATATTGTGACTTACGGTATGGCACATCCGGATTCCCGGCATCTGATGCGGAGATACTCATAAATTCGGCAATCGACTCCGGCTTAAATCTCCGCCTGGAAACAGATGGAGCTGACGCAGACAAAGCCACTGAATTGGCAGCGACCTATGGTGCCCATTCGGTGACGCTCATAGAAGAAATTTCTGAGGAAGGAGTCGCTAACCTGGATAAGGCCGATATTGTTCCGATTATCCTCCCCGGTGTTAACCTGGTGAGGAAGGATTCATCACCAATAGATATACGGAAAATGGTCGATATTGGACTTCCGGTGGCAGTCGGCTCCGGATATTATTTTGCCAACGTTTCTACTGGTAACATGCAGTCTGTTTTGAACCTGTCGACCACATTGTATAACTTATCTATAGAGGAAGCGTTACAGGCAGCAACTTATCACGCCGCAGGAGCCTTGAACCGCGAAGATGCCAAAGGATGCCTGACACCCGGATACGATGCGGATTTCATTCTCTGGGAGAAAAAACAGTTAGACGATTTAGCGATGGAATTTGGTATGAATTTGCTGGCCGGAACCTTTATCGGTGGAAATCCGATGTGGCAAAATCAGGATTTGTCTTAGTAATAGACTTCAGGAGACTTATATAATTCAATGAATACAAAACGATTAGTTCTCTCAATTATTATTGCGGCAGTCACAATGGTGACTCTTCAATATTGTGGCAGCTCTGGCGTCGTGAAGAAGAAAGCACCCGTCTATAAACAGGGGAAACAACTGTATGACCAGGCTAAATATGAACAAGCTGTGAAGCAGCTAGAACCAAAGCTGGAGCAGCACCCGGACAACGCAATGCTCAGGTATTATCTTGGGTTGGCATATCTCCAGCAGGATAAGCTGGAAAAGGCTATGTCGGTTTATGAACAGGCCGCTAATATTGCTGAAAATTCCAGAATGGATTCAGTGTATTCCGCGATAATGGCCCAGCAGGCGGAGGAATATCGAAAAGCAGAGAAGTATGAGGCCGTCCCTGCCTGGGCGGATTCGGCCATTACGCTGGATAGCAAAAACAAGTTGGCGTACTATGAGAAATATATGGCTAAGGGCCTTAATCTCTACCACCAGGGGAGTAAATGGGAGCTTTGGGATGCAATCGTAGCCTTTGGAAATGCCACAGCCGCACTTCCTGAACGTCCAATGCCGTATTATTATGCCGCCAAATCATATAGTAAAAAGGACGATAAGGACTTCGAAAATATTTTAGGTCAGTATGAGAAAGCTCTGGAGCGGGATCCTCCACCCGATATTGAACAGGAGATAAACAAGGCGATTGAAGACCTGAAACGACGCAAAAAGCTCTACGAAGATTTTTGGGGAAATTAAAGGTCACCTGCGTTTGGAAGTCAATTTGAATTATCGAATAAGTGCTATATATAACAGGTAGTTAATGGATATCGTCTATAGAAAAAACACCGGAGAAATTGTTTGACTCTTATACGGTGCAAACCTATTTTTTTTAATCGAAAATTTTATTAATAACGAGATGTAAGGACTGTGTAAAACATGGCAGATACTTCAGATTTTCGTAACGGAATGATCATCCGGTTTAAGGATGACTTGTATAAAATTGTCGACTTTCTTCACGTAAAGCCGGGCAAAGGTAGTGCCTTTGTCCGGACGACATTAAAAAATATTTTTACCGGACAGCAGATCGAAAACACATTTCGGGCCGGAGAGAAGGTTGAGGAAGTCCGGGTTATTGCAAAACAGATGCAATATCTGTATAATGAGAACAATCTCTACTATTTTATGGATAACGACACCTATGAGCAGATACCTGTGCCGGAAGATATTTTGGGGAAAAACCTCCAGTATCTTAAAGAGAACCAACAGGTAAAGATTCTGTTCAATGACGAAAAGCCAATCGATTCTGAAATGCCAATACACGTGGAGCTCGAAGTAACCGACACCGATCCCGGAATACGCGGGGATACGGCTACGGGCGGTTCCAAGCCTGCCACTGTGGAGACCGGTTACACCGTTCAAGTCCCTCTGTTTATCGATGAAGGGGATATTCTGAAAATCGATACACGTTCCGGCGAATATGTTGAACGGGTTAATACATAGCCAACAAAGGAGCGCATGTGAAAACCCAGGAAATCCGTGAGCTGATAAAGGTTGTCGAACAGAGCGATATCGACGAACTCGAAGTGTCCCGATGGGGGCATCGCATTAGGATTACGAAAAATAAAAATCATGTTGCCGACTCACAGCCTCAACAGATAACAATTCCTGCGCAGCCGTCAGCCAATACCCAATCGGCGCCGGCCAGTCAGCCTGAGCCAAAAGTAGAGGAGCCGGCCGAAACACCGGAGGAAGCGTCACCGGCGGACTCAGGGCCAACCGATAACTTTGAAGAAGTCAAATCTCCGATCGTTGGGACGTTCTATCGGTCTCCCAGTCCGGAATCCGATCCATTTGTCGGTGTTGGAGACACGGTTAAGCCGGGACAGACACTCTGCATCGTGGAAGCCATGAAGATTATGAACGAGATAGAGTGCGAGACCAGCGGTGTGGTGAAAGAAATCGTGGCTGAGGACTCGCAGCCCGTTGAGTATAATCAAACTCTGTTCCTCATCGAACCCAAATAACTACGAGCATCCCACTACTGCATGTTTAATAAAATTTTGATTGCAAACCGGGGAGAAATTGCTCTCCGAATAATCCGCGCCTGCCATGAACTTGACATTAAGACTGTGGCGGTCTATTCCGAAATTGACGAACTCTCCCTCCATGTCCGTTTTGCCGATGAGGCCATTTGTATTGGCCCCCCACCTGGAAATCAAAGTTATATGAATATACCCCAGTTGATAAGTGCGGCAGAGGTAACCAACGCCGACGCAATTCATCCGGGATACGGCTTTCTTGCCGAAAACAGTCGATTTGCCGAGGTCTGCGCGGATCACGATATTGTTTTCATTGGCCCTTCGGCCGAGGTTATGGCCAAGATGGGCGATAAATCCGTTGCCAAAGAAACCATGACCAGGGCAAACGTACCTGTCGTGCCTGGGAGTGAGGGTAAAGTTCCCAACGTTAAAGAAGCCAAAGGAATTGCGGCGGAAATCGGGTTGCCGGTGATTATTAAAGCCGCGGCAGGTGGTGGTGGACGCGGAATGCGCGTCGTGAAAAATATGGAGGACCTGGAGAATTTTTTCGGCATGGCCAGGGCAGAGTCCCAGGCGGCATTCGACAGCCCGGATCTGTATATCGAAAAATTTATAGAACAGCCACGTCATGTAGAGGTTCAGCTCCTGGGTGATTCTCATGGAGAAATCGTTGCACTTGGAGAACGCGAGTGTTCCATTCAGCGCCGCCATCAGAAATTGATCGAGGAATCTCCCTCACCGGCCGTGGATGAAGCACTCAGAGCAAAGATGTGTGATGCCGCAGTCCGTGGAGCCAGGGAAGTGGGATACGAAAGTGCCGGGACCATCGAATTCCTGCTGGATGCCCAGAAGAATTTTTACTTTATGGAAATGAATACCCGGATCCAGGTGGAACATCCCGTTACGGAGATGGTCGTTGGTATTGACCTTATCAAAGAGCAGATTCGCGTGGCGGCCGGCGGAAAAATTGATCCGTGGCTGAAGGATTTCAAACTGCGGGGGCATTCTATTGAATGCCGAATTAACGCAGAGGATCCGGAACACGGATTTCGGCCCTCACCAGGGAATATTACGAGCTTTCATATGCCTGGCGGCATGGGGATGCGGGTGGATACTCACGCCTATTCCGGCTACACTATTCCACCTACATACGACTCCATGATCGGAAAAATTATCTCTTTCGGCAGGGACAGGGACGAAGCCATTGACCGGATGCAGCGCGGCCTGGAAGAAACGGTCATCGAAGGAATAAAAACCACTATCCCATTTCAACAACAAGTCCTGGCCGACGAGCGGTTTATGAGCGGGAATTTCGATACAAAATTTCTGGAAGACTTCACATTCGAGCCGGAATAGGTATACGGCCCGGGTTGTGAAATAACTGAAGAAAGGGCTGAGACTATGAATTATCCTGAAAAGTATTATTACACAGAGGAACATGAGTGGGCAGATTACGATGAAGCTGACTCGATCGTCACCATCGGGATCACCGAATTTGCTCAGTCAGAACTCGGCGATATTGTCTTTCTTGAATTACCGGATACCGGAGAAGAAGTGGACGCGGGAGATGCTATCGGTACTATTGAAGCGGTGAAGACCGTTGCCGACCTCTATTCACCGGTTTCGGGGATAGTCGTCGAGGTAAATACTGCGCTGGAGGATTCTCCTGAATTAATCAACGAAGATCCGTTCAATGAAGGCTGGATCCTCAAGGTTCAGATTACAGACTCGGATGAACTGACTGAGCTACTCTCACTTGAAGATTACAAAGGCTTGGTTGATTAGCGGTGACTAAACCGGCAATGAACAGGAATTATATCGGGAATACTCCAGCTGAGCAGCAGGAAATGCTGGAAGCTATTGGGGTCGACTCCTTTGAAGAACTTCTGGACTCAATACCGGAACAACTCCGTGTGAACGGTTTGCTGGAGTTACCGGGTCCGATCTCTGAAATCGAGATGCGGGCACTTGCCGCTACCCTCAATAACAAAAACAGGTCTGCCGCGGATACCACTTCCTTTCTTGGTGGCGGTGCGTATGATCACTACATTCCAACTATCGTGGATTTTTTGATCAACCGCTCAGAATTTTATACTGCCTATACACCGTACCAGCCAGAGGTTAGCCAGGGAACACTCCAGGCCATGTATGAGTATCAATCGATGGTCTGCGAACTAACGGGGATGGATGTATCCAATGCTTCCCTTTATGATGGTGGTTCCGGGCTCGGAGAGGCGGCACTGATGTCAGTCCGGGTCTCCCGGCAGGACACTGTTTTAATCGCCGAAACGGTGAACCCGCACTATCGCGAGATCGTAGAAACCTACTGCTCCGGACAGGATATTACAGTTAACACAATTCCAATGAGCGATGGCATTACAGATTCTGATGCATTGAATGACATGCTTTCCAAAGATGTAGGAGGCATCATCGTTCAATCGCCAAACTATTTCGGTTGCCTGGAGCCGCTGCAGGAATATCGAAATTCCATAGATGCAAAGGCGTCGAAGGCACTCTTTACAGTGAGTACGAATTTAATCTCGCTGGGAATTTTGGAGCCGCCTTCCACGGCAGACGCCGATATCGTGGTTGCCGAAGGACAGAGTTTGGGTAATCATCAGAGCTTTGGTGGACCGTATCTTGGCGTATTTGCACTGAAGGAGAAACTTGTCCGGAAGATGCCGGGACGTTTGATTGGGGCGACCGTCGATCAGGACGGAGAGCGAGGTTTTGTCCTGGTACTCAAGACCCGTGAACAGGATATCCGCCGGGAACGCGCCACGTCAAATATTTGCACGAATCAGGGATTGAATGCTCTAGCTGCCACAGTTTACCTGAGTGCTCTTGGAAAAGAAGGTATTCGACGGGTGTCAAATCTGAATACTCAGAAAGCACACTATCTGGCTGATTTGCTCGACGACATCAATGGAATCGAGCTGCTTTACGCCCAGCCGTTTTATAATGAGTTTGCAATTCAATTGCCTGTACCAGCCAGCGCGGTAATCAACGATATGCTGAAGGAGGATGTCTTCGCAGGCATAGACTTGGGGCAAAAATATTCCGGGATGCAGAACAGCCTTCTAATCGCGGTCACCGAAAAGCGGACCAAAGCCGAACTTGATAAATATGCCGAGTCCCTGGCTAGGACACTGGAAAAAGCGCAAAATTTGGCAAACGTCTGATACGGGAGAGTTTCCGTGCCATCAGTTTATGACCATTTACTTTCTATTGTGACGAAACGCGGTGCCGGATACTTTGTTCTTATTGATCCTGATGCGAAGCCCAGCGATGAATTAGGCGAATTTACCCGGCAAATTTCCGAATCCGGTGCAGATGCAATTCTTGTGGGCGGCAGTCTGTTGATCCATGCCCAGTATGATGAAAAGATCAAAATCATTACCGAACATGCTTCGCTCCCGGTTATTCTGTTTCCCGGCTCTTTGAAACAGCTCAGTAAGCACGCAGATGCGTTGTTATATCTTTCGCTCATCAGTGGTCGCAATCCAAACTACCTAATTAATGATCAGGTGCTGGCAGCACCGACCATCAAACAACTTGGCCTTGAGCCGATCTCCACCGGGTATATGCTGATGGAATCCGGCCGCACTACCACTGCACAGTTCATGAGCAATACGCAACCAATTCCCACAGATAAACCGGATATCGCTGTCGCCCACTCCCTGGCAGCCCAATACCTGGGGATGAAAATGGTCTATCTGGAAGCGGGCAGCGGTGCGAAAAACCCGGTCCCGGTGGAAGTGATTGAGGGGGTCAGCTCCTACGCTGATATCGATATCATTGTTGGCGGGGGACTCCGGAAGCCGGAAGACGCGCGAACCAGGGTGGAGGCCGGAGCATCGTTTATTGTGACCGGGAATGTGCTGGAGAAGGACGGGAACGAGCACCTGATGACTGAATTTGCGGACGCGGTTCACATCCGGGGATAAGGTATAAGGTATAGGGAAGGCTTCCGCTTAAAGTCCGCGAAGCGGGTTTAAGCGGGGAGAATGCAAAATGCAGAAGGGAGAAGGGCGAAGAACAAGGACATTTCAGATACAACTCATCCCTCTTGTTCTCCCTCTCTTCCAATAGAGGGAGAGATTCGGTATCGAAGATTTGGAAACACTTTATTACTTGAACACTGCAATTACACAATACGCAGTACGCAATACTGGGTTAACAATTCTCACGGCGTAGAAAAGCGATAAGATTCAGAAAATATCTGATGGATAAAATGAAAAATACATGGCAGACTAAATTTGTCCGTGGGCAGCTGGAAGCCAGTGCCGACATTAAAAAGAAGGTGCTGGAGTCCTGTAAGGATGATATCCTATCCGCCGCTAAGTTAATCATAAAATCGGTGAACAACGGCGGCAAACTTTTGACCTGCGGCAACGGGGGGAGTGCCGCCGATGCCCAGCACATTGCCACGGAACTGGTCGTCCGGATGGAGAAAGAGCGTCCCGGCATCAAAGCGCTGGCACTCACCACGGATACATCGTTACTTACCGCGATGTCCAACGATTACTCGTTTACGCCAGTGTTTGCACGTCAGGTAGAGACCCTGGGTGATGCCGGGGATGTTTTACTGGCCATCAGCACAAGCGGGAGCTCGAAAAATATAATAGAGGCAGCGAAATCTGCGCGGTCGAAGGGATTGAAGGTACTCGTCCTCACCGGGAAGACCGGTGGCGATCTGAAATCTCTGGGAGACGAAGTGATTTTAGTGCCTTCTGACGATACGCAACGCATCCAGGAGGCCCATATTACCGTAGGCCATATTATTTGCGGGCTCGTTGAACGTACACTGTTTCCCGACCATTTTGAATAGTCAGCCACAACGGATTTATCCTGCCTGGCAACAGCACCTCAGTGAATTCCTGACCTCTCTGCGCATTGAGCGGAATCTTTCCGAAAACACTATTGAGTCGTATACGCACGATCTGAAGCGATATCTCGCCTTTCTCAGCGACCTGGATATTAAAGATCCCAGCGAAGTGAGTAAAGAGCAACTCGCCTGGTTTGCCAAAGAACTGCAGTCATTTGACCTCGCTCCATCTACTATCAGCCGGAACTACTCGGCCGTTCGGATGTTTCACCGGTTTCTGGCGGGCGAAGATATCGTCGATACCGATCCAACTGCCATCCTGGAAACGCCGAAAACTCCGCAAAAATTACCGGATGTCCTTGATTATGAGGAAATCCGGAGTATCCTGGAATCCATTACCCCGGAAGACGCCTATACACTCAGAGATCGGGCGATGTTTGAACTCTTGTATGCCTGCGGATTGCGGGTATCCGAGCTGATTGGACTAATACAAAAGGAGATTTACGAGGATCAGCAAATTGTACGTATCATCGGAAAAGGGGAGAAGGAGCGCATTGTACCGGTAGGAAAAATGGCACTCTATTGGGTAAACCGCTATCAGCATGATGCCCGCCCGGGCTTTGCTGTTGCCGGCCGGACAAAGGATATCGTTTTCCTGAATAATCGCGGTCGCGGATTATCCCGGATGGGGGTCTGGAAGAAGCTGCAGAAGTATGTCGAGGAAGCGGGAATCGATAAAAAAGTGTCGCCACACACGTTTCGCCACTCCTTTGCAACACATCTGCTTGAAGGCGGCGCGGATCTCAGGGCTGTGCAGGAAATGCTCGGACACACAGATATTGCCACAACACAAATTTACACACATCTCGACCGGAGTTATCTCCGGGAAGTCCACCGGACATTTCATCCCCGTTGGTCAAAATAGGCAATATCCTCAACGTCTCATTAAAACCGTGCGGTTTGTAGTCTCAGATCTGCCTGTTATATTCTGAACTTCATGACGAGAATACTGTACAAAAACCGAATTTGGATTAAGGAACCGCAATGAATATCGGACAAATGCTCGTACTCGCGCCGCCAATACTATTTGCGCTGGCGTTTCACGAATATAGCCACGGCTGGGTGGCCAATCGACTGGGCGATCCTACGGCCAAAAATGCCGGCCGTCTCACACTGAATCCAATTTCTCACCTGGATCCCATTGGAACGATCATGCTGTTTATCGTACACTTCGGCTGGGCGAAACCGGTCCCGGTAAATCCCATCAACCTGGAGAATCCAAAGAGGGATATGCTCTGGGTTTCGCTGGCAGGCCCCGGCTCCAATATGTTGCTGGCTCTGGGCTTCGGACTACTTGTGCGAATGTTTGGAATGCCGCAGATGGCCGTCTCCGGCTCCTCCGGTGCGATGGAGCTCTTCCAGGTGATGTTGGTCTACGGGGTGATTATCAACCTGGCATTGGCCGTATTTAACATGCTGCCGATTCCGCCGCTGGACGGATCGAAGATTATGCATGCATTTGTACCGGACGAGTATGAGCGGGAATACCAGATGTTCCAGCAATACGGACCGATGATTCTCATCGGATTGGTTATGTTCGGGATGTTTGGGAATTTTTCCATCTTTGGAATAGTACTCCGTCCGTTTATCAGCGTATTCAGTCAACTTTTTGCCGGGATTGACTTAAGCGCAGGATTTTAACCATGTTATTCAGTAAGAAAAAGGTCAGTAAAGAATTTGACATCTCACGCGGCGAAAACGATAAAGAGTCCTCGGAAGAAGAGAGCCGTGAGGAACGACGGGAACGGCTGAAATTCCGGAGTGTCCGGGTGCGCAGGAAAACCGGGGAAAAATCTCTGCTCTGGCTGTTACTGTTACTGGGGTTGGTTGGTGGGTTGTTCTGGTATCTTGCACAACTGTAATTGCCGGATTCCGGATTAGCCGAATCAGGACAATTTCCCATCATTTTAATTGACATTTCGTAGCGTCGATTGTATCATTTATTAAGATATTGAGGTCTGATTATGACAGTGATTTTCTCCAAAAAATGCGAATACGGACTCCAGGGAACGCTGTATCTGGCGGCCAATACGGATAAGGGGCCGATCTCCTCGGACGAAATTGCTGAAGTCCTCCAAATCCCCAAAGAATTTGTCTCGAAGATTCTCCAGAGCCTGACCAAACATGACATTATCGGTTCAAAGAAGGGAAAAGCCGGCGGCTTCTTCCTGAAAAAGCCGGCCAATGAGGTTAAGTTGATAGATATCGTCACGGCGATAGACGGCACCGATATCTTTGAGAGCTGCGTGCTGGGATTCCCGCAATGCTCACCGGATCATCCGTGTCCCGTACACGACCGATGGGGAACGCTGCGGGACGAGGCCTTCACAATGCTGAGCTCCGAAACGCTCGATCAATTAACGGAAAAAACACTCTCAAAGATTAAAAGCCTGTAAATTTTTTTAGATATAAATAGGATAAATATGTCTGAAATTAAAGAGCCCAAAGTACAAAAATCCCGGGGCAGTCGGGTGAAAAAGAAGAGAAAGGTTATTCGGAATACCGAAAAACCGGTTCAGAAATACCGTCTCTGGGTGCAGAGCGCCTTTGCGTTGCTGTCAATTGCCATCGGTGTCCGGTTTTACTTTTTTATTCGATATCTGGAAACGGATGGCACAACAGCCTTTGTGAGCAGGCCACCGGGCGTTGACGGTTATCTTCCCATCAGCTCCATGATGAGCGCGTACCTTTTCCTCAAAGAAGGGATTATCCACAACGCGCATCCGGCGGGACTCTTTATCTTCCTGGGTATTGTGTTAATGTCGCTCATCATTGGAAAGGCGTTCTGTAGTTGGATGTGTCCCATCGGATTTCTCTCCGAGTATCTTGGCAAATTCGGGGAAAAAATGTTTGGCAAAATCAAACTCCCCAGGTGGATCGATTATCCCCTCCGGAGCCTGAAATATCTGCTACTGGGATTTTTCGTCTACTCCATCTTTTTCCTGATGACTGATGCGGCACTCAAGGCGTTTCTGGATAGTCCGTACAATCAGGTGGCAGATATCAAAATGTTCTACTTCTTTGCGGATATATCCAAAACCGCGCTCATTGTTATTACAGTACTCTTTCTGGGATCAATATTCGTACGAAATTTTTGGTGCCGGTATCTCTGCCCCTACGGCGCTCTGTTGGGTATCACCGGATTGCTGAGTCCAAACAAAATCCAGCGCAATGTGGATACGTGCATTGACTGTGCAAAGTGCGCGAAGGCCTGCCCGTCATTCATCAATGTGGATAAGGTCAAAACCGTCTGGTCGGATGAGTGCTCCAGCTGTTTGAGCTGCGTGGACGCCTGTCCTGTGGCTGATACCCTGGACGTGAAATCGCTGATAAACAAGCGGAAGCTACCAAAGAAGAAAATAGCCGTTGCCATTGTGGCGGTGTTCATGGCGGTTACCGGTCTTGGCATGATCACCGGGCACTGGCAGAACGATATCTCCAAAGAAGAGTATCTTTACCATTACGAGCACATGGAAAGCTACGGACATCCCACAAGCACAAATGACGTGCAAAAGTTTAATCGCCAGGCGGAAGGACAATAACTACAGAGTTCCCAAAGGGAGTCTATCGGGACACTTAGAAACCCGTATAGTGTTACCGTGTTAATGGGATAAAGATTTGAGTAGCTGTATTTGTTATCCTTCGCCTTGGAATGAGATTCCAAGGCTCCGAACAGTCAGCCTCGCAATCTCATTGCGAGGTAAAATATTTCAATTTCTCTATTAAACACTTTAGTTTTTACCAAGTCGATTTCCACTGTAGCAATACTCCCTAACTTTGTACATTATTTTTACAAGCCTTGAATCCTAGCCAGGGAGGTCGGTATGAACAAAGTTGAGTACGAAGGTGTAACCATTGAACTCACCCGCGGCGACATCGCCAACCAGCCGGATTGTGATGCAGTAGTCAATGCTGCGAATGCACAGTTGCGGATAGGCGGCGGCGTTGCCGGAGCCATTCACCGGGCTGCCGGGCCGGGGCTGGAAGAGGAAACGCGTCCGCTGGCACCCATCAATCCGGGAGAGGCCGTGATTACCGGCGGGCACGATCTGCCGAACCCACATGTCATTCATTGCCTTGGCCCGGTGTATGGGCGGGATAAACCGGAAGATAAGCTCCTGGCGGATTGCTACCGAAATGCGCTGCAACAAGCGGAAGAGAACGAACTCGCCTCCATCGGATTTCCCGCGATCTCCACCGGCGCATTCGGATATCCCATGGAGGATGCGGCTGAAGTTGCGCTCACCACAATCAAATCGGAAATCCCATCTCTGGAATCGGTAAAAATAATCAGGTTTGTCCTGTGGGGAGAAGAGTCCATGGGCATACACTCAGCAATGCTGGAGGAGAAATTCGGATAACCCCTGTTATATGGAACCATGCTGAATTTTTTAGACAAATTTTTTCTGGTGTTCCACACAGGCTTGACGCTTTTTAACCTGCTGGGATGGCTTTGGCGCAAAACCCGTTTGGCGAATCTGATTACGCTCTCGTTGACAGCATTCTCCTGGGGGATACTCGGCATTTGGTATGGATTCGGATATTGCCCGTGCACCGACTGGCACTGGCAGGTGCTCTGGAAACTGGGTGAGCGGGATCTGCCTCGCTCGTATATCGTATATCTCTTAGAAAAATTTACGGGATTTGAGCCGGCAACATCGGTGGTAAATATCTGGGTAGTTGCACTCTTTATGGTTGCACTAATAATGTCGATAATCTTGAATTACCGGGATTATCGAATGCGAATATCGGAGGACATAAATGAATAAAATACGGACTACTCTAATTCCAATGATTCTGGTCGCAGTCATGCTTGTCGGCACTGGAATGCCTTCGCTATCACTGGCGCAACAAGCCGAACAGACATCACCAGACAACGATTATCTGGAGATGGCGGTGCTGTACCATCAGGTTTCATCGGAGTACAGGGCGCTCTGCTATCAGGCCTATAATGTTGCGAAAAATCGATTGGAAGAGATGCTGCACGGTGAGTCCCATCCGGAGTCGCTGGCGGTAGTGGTAGACATTGATGAGACGGTGCTGGATAACAGTCCGTACGAGGCCGATCTCGTTTTAGAGAATTACGATTATCCCAAGAACTGGACGGAATGGATTGAACTCTCCGCAGCTCACCCGATCCCGGGAGCGCTGGAATTTCTGCAATTCGCCGACTCGGTAGGTGTCAGAATCTTTTACGTCTCAAACCGGAGAGCAACAACGCTCATTCCAACCATGGAAAACCTGGAGGTCATGGACTTCCCCCAGGTGAAGGAAAAACACATGTACCTCCGTACGGATGAATCCAGCAAAGAGTCTCGACGAAACAAGATCCGGGAAAATCATCGGATTGCCCTCCTCATCGGTGACAATCTGAACGATTTCTCCGACGTATTCGGGAATCGCTCCAATCAGGACAGAAATCTCGCCGCCGATCTCCTGCGAAAAAAGTTCGGGAAGAAGTTCATCGTTTTACCCAATCCCATGTACGGCGAATGGGAGGGAGCGATTTATGATTACGACTGGTCACTTTCCGATGAAGAGAAGGCGAACGCACGGGAGAAAGCACTCAAAGGTTTTACTGATTAGATGAGAGTTATGATGAACATCTACGCTTCTGTCAGTGACCGCTGACAGCGTCGCCGACAGTTATCTATATACACAGTCTCAATTTAATAGACTCCAGTAAACAGTCACCGATTCCGCCTGGGCGGGAATCGGTGACGGAAGTAAGACTTTGATGGCACCCCCGGCTTTACACACGTGGTTTTCTGGATGGCGGGATAAATTGTGTACCCCTTGGAATGAGATTCCAAGGCTAATAACACAAGCCTCGCAATCTCATTGCGAGGCGCGTTCATATAAACTTATGCGTTTACACAATCAAAGCAAGGATCGCAAACGCATCAATCACCAACAGCATCGGCGTAACTTCTTCTGTCTTCCCCTGTGCCAGTTTGATAACCGTCCAGCTTAAGAACCCCCAGATGATGCCCTGGGTGATCGAGTACGTTAACGGGATCAGCACCAGTGCCAGGAAGGCAGGGATTGCGTCGTCGAACTGCTGCCAGTTGATCTGTCGCACCGGCCGGATCATAAAGACGCCAACCAGTACCAGCGCCGGGGCCGTCGCAATGTCCGGAACGATGGAGAGTAGCGGTGAGAAGAACATAAACGGCAGAAAAAGCAATCCGGCAACTACGGCAGTCAATCCACTGCGGCCGCCTTCTTCGATTCCGGTTGCAGATTCGATGTAGGCGGTGCCTGAACTGGTTCCGAAGAGACCGGAAATGGTGGTGGCGAAACCGTCGGTGACCAGGGATTCCTTCACGTTTCGGGGTTCGCCGTTTTCGTCCAGTAATTTCGCCGCTTCCGCCACGCCGATGAATGTCGAGAGACTGTCAAACATATCGGTGAAGAGGAAAGCAAAGACTACCGGCCAGAGCGCCAATTTCAGCGATTCAATGAAATCCATGGCGAAAAAGAGGCTGAAGTCCGGCATGGCAAACAGACCCTTCCAGGTCACTAGCGTCGGCACACCGTAATTCACAGCCGAGGCATCCCCATATATTCTTCCAATGGGAATAGCAATTAGTGTTGTAATGGTAATACCAAGAATGATCGCCGCTTTTACCCTTCGGACGATGAGCACTGCCGTAACCAGGAGTCCGATGATGAAGGTGATAGTAATGGCGTTCAGCGGTCCCATACCGACCACCGTAGATTCATTGGCGGTAACGAATCCGGCGTTGATAAATCCGATGAGGGTAATGAACAGTCCAATACCGGCTGCCACGCCGTAGCGAATCTGCTTCGGAATGGCTTTGACGATATACGTCCGCACGTTGAAAATAGACAGCAGGAGAAAGATGATACCCGACCAGAAGACGGCGCCCAAAGCCGTTTCCCACGGGACGTCCATCCCAATGACTACCGAATAGGTGAAGTACGCATTGAGTCCCATACCCGGAGCGATGACAATGGGATTCTTCGCGTAAATCCCCATCATGATACTGGCAAAGGCGCTCACCAGCACCGTCGCGGTCAGCACACCGTTAAACGGCATCCCGGTGTCGCTGATAATGCTAGGATTCACCACGATGATGTACATCGTCGCCAGAAAGGTGGTAATCCCTGCGATTACCTCCGTCCGGACGTTCGTATTATTCTCTTTAAGTCTGAAATATTTATCCATTGGACTTCCTTTTCATAGTATGTTTATTATCAAATGGATCTGTTCGAGCCCATTCGAGTTTTCGGCAACAAAGGCCGTATTGGATTCAAAGTTACATATTCACAGCTGGGAGATTCGGTTACGGAACAGCGAGTCTGCTTCCAATCTGTGTAGATCCTTTGTTCCAGCGTACTTCTACGTGCTATTCAGTTAAAACTGCCACTTCATCCCGAGCGTCGGCATCAGTTCCAAATCATCGGTGGCCGGCAGGAAATTCTTGCTGATTTCCAGTTCGGTTCCCAGTGAAAGATGATCGCCAAAGTTATACCAGAGCTGAGGTTCAGTCAACAGGACGAATTCCTTCCCGTCCTCCACAAAATCGTCCTGGGTCCAGATATCCAAAAATCCGGCAAAGGAGATCTTACCATCCAGAAACGGATGGAACCAGACCGCTGTCAGCTGAACATCCGGTGCGTCAGAATTATAGGCATGTCGGTAGAGCAAGTCTGTGTTGATTGTAAAATTGCCAATCGAGACCGGATAACTCCCACCTGCCAGCCAGATAGGCCCCAGGGGGAATCCGCCGACCAGGCCGTCGTTGTATTGCAGGGTTGCCGAGAGACCTTCAACCCAGGGAAGGTTGATATAGCGGGCGATTTCCAGGTAGGAAAGGGAAGCGCTTTTAAATCCATCGTGGCGATTATTGTAGTCCATATCCACGAACCAGAAGGTGGCGCCGTATTCGTCCAGTTTGAACATTTCAAACGTCGTAGTCACATAATCCCGATCTTCACCGAAATCGTAGTGAAACTGGAAATTTTGTGCGGAGAGCTGTGCGCTGAATCCAAGTGCAAGAATCAAGATGAAGAGCTTTCGCATGGTTCTTCCTTTCCTTGGGTTAATCGTTTTGTTGGGGGAGTATCACGTTGAGCATTACACCGAAGACACCTGCCAGACCAATCCCGGAAATACTGAAATCGCCAAAGCCAAAGGCTAGGTCACCGATTCCGGTCACCAGGATTACTGCTATTATTACAAGATTTCGTGATTTGCTCAGGTCAACTTTATTTCGAAAGAGTGTCTGCATGCCGATGACGGCGATCATACCAAAGAGAAGCACCATGATTCCGCCCATCACCGGGACAGGGGTAGTCTTCAGTACTGCGCCGAGCTTTCCAAAGAAGGCGAGGAGAATCGCGGCTATTGCGGCAATCCGCATGAGAACCGGGCGAAATGTCTTGAGCAGGGCGACTGCGCCGGTCACTTCCGAGTAGGTCGTGTTCGGCGGGCCGCCTAGCAGCGCGCCAATGGTGGTTGCCAATCCGTCGCCGGTCAGCGTCCGATGCAATCCGGGATCCTCCAGGTAATCATCTTTGGTTACAGCCGAAATTGCCAGGATGTCGCCGACATGTTCAATCGCCGGTGCGATCGCTACCGGCAGGATAAACAGAATAGCTCTGAGATCGAAGACGGGAAAAGCGTATGATCCATCCGCAATGGCGCCTTTCCAGGGCAAGGAAAACCACTGGGATTCGTGAATTGGAGTATAATCAACGACCCCGAATAGCATGGAAATAATATACCCGACAATAATTCCAATGAGAATCGGGATATATCCAAGCATGCCTTTACCTTTGAGCACGACGACAATAGTTGCTGTGAGCGTAATCAGAGCAATGAGAACAGCGAGGTAGTCGATTTCAGATCCGCTGCCAAAATTTCGGGTCATATCAATGGCAGTTGGTGCAAGCGACAAGCCAATGACCATAATGACCGGGCCGGTGACCACCGGTGGCAGGTATCGCTCAATAACCTGGACTCCTCTGAGTTTAACGAGCCCACCGAGAAGGAGATAGAGCAGACCAGCTGTGGCGAGTCCGCCGAGTGTCGCGGCTACACCGTAGGTTTCGATCCCAATCTGAATTGGGGCAATGAATGCAAACGAGCTGGCAAGAAATACCGGAACCCGTGCTTTGGTAACTAACTGAAAAATGAGAGTGCCGACACCGGCACTCAAGAGTGCGATAGACGGGTCGAGGCCCGTCAGAAGCGGAACAAGTACCAATGCTCCGAAAGCTACAAATAACAGCTGAACGCCAACGATGATATCTCTGAATTTACCTGTTCCGGCTTCCACGTGTGCCAATCCTCCTTTTGTGATTTTAAGAAGTGATGTCCTGGAGTAATAAATTATAAAAAATTAGTATAACGAGAACTTGGATGTAAGGAAAAATTTCGATTTACCTTACGAATTTGAATTGTCAGGTATCAGAAAGAGCAGGTTTTTACGACATCCTGAAACGAGAAAACAATCAGAAGCAACATCAATGGTTGGAAACGACCTGATTCCTGTATTAAATTTCGTCTCTTTAGTAAAAGAATACGTGCCTTAAGCACACGAATGTTCTAACTATCCAAACCGGAGGCGACGCTGTGGCATCAGCAGATAATAAGGTGATTCGACGCGGACCATACCCCGAATTGTCCGTACCCGCTGTGTTAGTTGGATATGTCCTTGGCGCATTGATTGCGTTGAGCATTGGTTATGCCAGTCTGATATTAGGTTTTTCCATCGAAGGGAGTGAACTGGCGGCCATCCTGGGATTTGGCATACTCAGAGGCGTCATGCGCCGGAACAGCATCGTGGAAAATAATATCAACCAGACTATCGCCAGCGGCGTGAACGGTGCATCGGCCGGGATGATGTTCTCGGTACCAGCGCTGTTTATCCTGGGGTATACCGATTTTAATCCGTACCTGCTGGTGCTGGCGTGTATCGCCGGCGGATTCCTCGGAATCGCTTTTATTATCCCGCTCCGTAAGCAAATGATCGACTACAACAGGCTAGCCTATCCTGGCGGCATCGCCGTGGCGGCCATCCTGAAGTCGCCGGGCGCCGGTGTGAAAAAGGCGATGCTGCTTATCGGCGGAGCTGTGTTAAGTGGAGTGGTGCACTTCATAAGCAATTACACCGGCGTAGGAAATCTGCCACTGGGGGACTGGCTCGGCATGCCGGAGTACATGAATGGCGTCTGGTACATTTCACTGCTGACGGTGGGCGTAGGATTCCTCGCCGGAAAGGGCGGCGTCTATTTCATCATTGGAGGATACGTCTGTTATTGGGTTTTATCGCCGCTGCTTTCAGTCCAGGGAATGCTCCCTGATGCTGCGACACTCTCGGCTGCCGGAGAAAGCATGCCGGTCTATCTCAGAGAAATGCTGTTCAAACCGGTGGGTATCGGGATGCTTATCGGCGGGGCGCTTGCGGGGATTATTCTCGCATTTCCATTAATTGTCAGCGCAATCAAGAGTATGCAGTCCGCCTCCAAAATGAAGGGCGGACTTTCCGCCGATGAACTGCCGATTAAACTCCTGTATGTCGGCATTATCGGCGCATTCGTTGTCCTTTTCATCATTGCAAGGGTTTCCACGGAGCACATGGGTTGGATTCGCGGTGGTATCATGGCGTTGCTGGGCACGATCTGGATCTGGATGGCCGGGGTAATTCTCGCGGAGTGTATCGGCCGTACCAATTGGTCACCGCTCAGTGGCATGACTCTCATTGGAATCACCATACTGATATTTATCGCCAGCGGGATGGGCGACCGTGAGACGGTGATCGCCTCTATGATGGTCGGGGCAGCCATGTGTGTCGCCATGGCGCAGGCCACCGACATGATGATGGACCTCAAGACTGGCTACCTTGTGGGCGCGACTCCAAAAATGCAGCAGATCGGGCAGTACTTGGGCATCTGGCTGGGGCCGATCCTTATCATGGGATTGATTTTCGTCCTCCACCGCGCCTACGGTATGGGGTCGGAACGGCTGCCGGCGCCGCAGGGACAGGCACTCGCCAGCATGATTAGCGGGATTCTCGGAGGTGATGTACCGGTACAGAAATACGTCGCCGGCGCCGGACTCGGAGCAATTCTCAGTGCCAGCGGTATCGGCGGACTCGGTATCCTGGTGGGACTCGGATTTTACCTGCCGTTCAACATCGTTCTGACATATACTATAGGTACCGTACTCAGATTGGTCGTCGATTGGAAAAAGGGGCATAAGTATAGCCACGACGTTGGGATTCCAGTGGCAGCCGGACTTATCGTCGGTGAGGCGCTGGTCGGAGTTGGGTTTGCTCTCTACTATGTAATAACCGGCGCGGTGGGAGGTTGACATGAAACGAATCGGACTAATATTGATCGCTGTAAGCTTTTTAATCGGGGCATATATCACCGTTCTGCATGAATGGACAATCAACTGGACACTATTTATTCCTGTATTAATTCTTGGACTGATTGGCGTCGGGCTTGTCCAGGTAGGCCAGCGGAAAGCAGCGCAGCACGAAGATACCATCGCTGAAAATATTAAAATTTTGGAGGAGAGCCTGTCCAACATCGTACGGGATGCCAAAGATCTGAATGCCCGGAAATCGGAGATTGATGTCTACGATTTACACGAGTTCATTGATGATACCTTCATAAACGATCTCAACAAATTCGTCGATGCCAGGGAAAGTATCGGGCACGCGTATTCTCTGCAGGACTACGCGGATATCATGAGTCACTATGCAGCCGGAGAGCGTTACCTGAACCGGGTCTGGTCGACCTCGGTGGACGGATATATTGACGAGGCACATACCTATCTTGGCAAAGCCGAACACCAATTCACGCAAGCCCTGGAGCGGTTGACCGCGCTGGGAAATACCCCGAATAATTGAACACGGATTGACGCTCCGGTGGGGATCCTTCCGGAGAGAAAAAAAATAGAATAGATAGGGATTACCAGTAAGCCTTTCAATGAGATTGAAAGGCTATTCAGACTAGCCTTGGAATCTCATTCCAAGGCGGAGCGCTTTGTCTTTTAATCCCGTTAATAAGGTGGGAAATCATTCCTTAAAAAAATCAGTTGAAATAAGACCAAACAGGTCGTATAATTTTCACCTCATGGGATGTACCAACCCACATATCGACTGAATATTCTTTCCATCACACGGCCTGACTTCTTCAGGCTGAACCCGATTACTACACTTTGTTGTATCTGTTGTCCGGCATAATGCCGGCATAATATCTCTTTACGCACCATCGGTGCGACTCATCCACAATTTACATCTGCGAACCAATTGACCGCTGAACATCGGTCAATACTGACGAACACAAAACAACAACGAAGGAGTTATAGATATGAGTGAATATGCACATCCGGAAGTACTGGTCAGCACCGAATGGGCTGACAAGCACAAGGATGACGAGAACGTGCGGCTGGTCGAGGTGGACGTGGATACGTCCGCGTACGATGAGGGCCACATCGAGGGCGCGGTTGGTCTCAACTGGGAGACCCAGCTGAACGACCAGGTGCGCCGCGATATCCTGACCAAGGAGCAGTTTGAGGAGCTGGCGCAGGATATTGGTATTACTAATGATACCACGGTGGTCTTCTATGGAGACAACAACAACTGGTTTGCCGCGTACGCCTTGTGGCAGTTCCGCTATTACGGGCATGACGAAGACAAACTGAAGATCATCAACGGTGGCCGTAAGAAGTGGATCCAAGAGGATCGTGAGCTGACGACCGAAGAACCGTCCTATCCCAACACAGACTACGAGGCGAGCTTTCCGGATGATAATGTCCGCGCCTACAAAGATCTGATCCTGGACAACCTGGAAAATGAGAGGTTCAACCTTGTGGATGTCCGGTCGCCGGCAGAGTTTACCGGCGAAGTGATTGCTCCGGCGGGCATGTCCGAAACCGCACAGCGTGGTGGACACATCCCCGGCGCCGTGGATATCCCGTGGGCCTCGGCTGTGAACGATGACGGTACCTTCAAGTCCTATGAGGAACTGAAGGAGATCTACGAGGGAGCCGGCGTTGAAGACGGCAAGGAGACAGTCGCTTACTGCAGAATCGGTGAGCGTTCCTCCCACACCTGGTTCGTGCTGAAGTATCTCCTGGGATACGAAAAGGTACGCAACTACGACGGTTCCTGGACTGAGTGGGGCAACCTGGTCGGCGCACCCATTGAACAGGGCGACGGACAGGCGGCATAACAAAGAAAACCATCTCACCTCATATCCCTCTCCTCAAACGAGGAGAGGGAAAGAGGGTGAGGTCAAAAGTGCAATTTGGTTCAGGAGATAAAAATTGAACACATACATTTCAGCCCATGTGATCGCTTGTCTAACCCGACAGGGTCTTCAATCTATTGTGAAGGGATTCAAGAATAATTCCAATGATGACGTTCGCCATGTGCGAACAGTGTGTGACACTATCTCTGGAAAGATGGTTTGTGAGTGGGAAGCGCGCGACAAAGAAGTTCTAGTTGAGTGGCTGAAGGAGCGGAACATCCGTCTCCGTGGCCAGGAAGAATGGATTATGCAGGGACGGCTGGATACGGAGGATGGGGAGCTTGGGTGAGAATTTATAAACACTACTCACCCCCTCAGTCTCACTCTCTTCAAAGAGATGGGGAAGCAAGATGCGAATCTTTCGTATTATAGTTCCCCTTGCTCTTCCGAAGAGGAAGGGGACAGTGGATGGAGTTGTGTCTTTAAAGAGAACACCTGATACGCGATGCAACCTTGCTTACATAATAAACCAAACCACTTCGGTATTTTTACCAATGATGGGTGGAATAAATAAAGCCCAGAGATTAAATTACAAATTTTGAAAGAGGAAAAAGATGACCGAGAAGGTCATGAAAATGATGAACACTGATACAATTGAACCACCGACGCAGAAGAAAAGGCGTCTCGGAGTCGAACTGGAAAAGACGATTGGAAATACACCGTTATTGTATCTGGAGAGCATTAGCGAGATGCTTCCGGAAAATGTTCACGCCCATGCCAAAGCTGAATGGTTTAATCCCGGAGGTTCAGTGAAAGATCGAGCCGCATTCGGTATTATTAAATCCGCCGAGGAGGCTGGTGCATTGGATAACGGAAAAACGCTCCTAGATGCCTCGTCGGGGAATACGGCACTGGCATATGCTATGATCGGCGCCAGCCGGGGACACGACGTCCAGCTTTGCGTACCGGAAAACGCCAGCCGGGAATATATCCGGATGTACAAGGCGTTTGGGGCGAAAGTCACTCTGACCCCCGCAGCAGAAAGTTCGGACGGCGCCATCAAAAAGGCCAGGGAACTCCACAGGGAATTTCCGGATCGCTATTTTTATGCAGATCAATACAGCAATCCCGCAAACTGGATGGCACATTATAAGACCACTGCCCCGGAGATCTGGGAGCAGACGGACGGACAGATCACCCACTTTGTTGCAGGACTCGGCACAACAGGAACGTTTACCGGTACCAGCCGATGGCTGCGGGAATACAATCCGGATATTTCGCTGGTGAGCGTCCAGCCCAACGGCCCGTTGCACGGACTGGAGGGACTCAAGCACATGCCGTCCGCCATCGTGCCGGGCATTTACGACGATTATCTGGCCGATGAAAATCTGGAAATCGAGACGGAGGTTGCCCAATCCCTGGTGAAACAGCTGGCCAGACAGGAAGGGCTGCTGGTCGGAATGTCTTCCGGCGCTGCCGTCGCCGGCGTACTTGAAGTTGGCAGCCGTCTGGACAGCGGCGTTATCGTAACAGTCTTTCCGGACAACGGCCGGCGGTATATTAACGAACAGTTCTGGAGCGAAGAATGACGGTCAAATTATCAAAGGAAATCACACAGGAAATTTACGATCACGGAGAAAAGGATTACCCGTACGAGTGCTGCGGATTCCTCATTGGCAAACAGGATGGCGATGATAGAATTATCACCGAAATCCGGCGCCAGCCGAATCAACGAGAGGATTCTCAGGAGACGCGGTTCTTGATACAGCCAGAAGAGTTCCGGGATGCCGAACGGTACGCTAAGGAGACCGGCCAGGAGATGCTGGGGATCTATCACTCGCACCCGGAGTCGCCGGCGCGACCGTCCGAGTATGACCGAAACCACGCCTGGCCGTGGTATTCGTATCTGATTTTATCAGTAAGAGACGGCGAAGCCGCCGAAATGTACGGCTGGCAGCTCCGCGACGATCGATCTCAATTTGATGAAATTCCACTGGAGTTGGAATCAACAGAATAAGCGTAAAGGAGAAACCACGCTATGAGCAAGATAGTCATCGATATTCCGACTGCCCTCCGGCAATATGCCGACGGGAACGACACCGCCGAAGTGCAGGGCGAGACGGTCGGCGATGCGCTGGACGATCTGACGGATCAGTTCGGCGAGTTGAAGAACCATTTGTACGGCGATGACGATACGCTCCGTAACTTCGTCAATGTCTACCTGAACGACGAAAATATCCGTCACCTGGACGGCACCGACACCCCGGCGGAGGACGATGATGTGATCAGCATTATCCCCGCCGTGGCCGGAGGCGCCCCGACAGGTGACAACGGACAGTTATCGCAGGAAGAACTCGAACGCTACAGCCGGCATTTGATTATGCCGGAGGTAGCGATGCGGGGGCAGAAGGCGCTTCGTGAGGCCAGAGTACTGGTGGTCGGCGCCGGCGGACTCGGATCGCCGCTAGTGTCGTATCTTGCGGCAGCCGGTGTCGGAACCCTCGGTGTCATCGATTTCGACGTGGTGGACTTTACCAACCTCCAGCGACAGGTTATCTATTCTACGGATGACGTGGGCCGCAAAAAACTGGACGCGGCGACAGAGCGCATCAATCAGATTAACCCCCAAGTGAAAGTCATTCCGCACGAAACACGCCTGACCTCAGAGAATGCCCTCGATATTATTGACGATTACGATATTGTGGTCGACGGAACCGACAATTTTCCCACGAGATATCTGGTGAACGACGCTTGCGTTCTCCTTGGCAAGCCGAATGTATACGGCAGCATTTTCCGGTTCGAGGGACAGGCAACGGTCTTTGCCACGGAAGACGGCCCATGCTACCGCTGCCTCTATCCGGAGCCGCCACCGCCGGGACTGGTACCCAGCTGCGCCGAAGGCGGCGTGCTTGGCGTCCTGCCGGGAATCGTTGGCACCATTCAGGCAACGGAAACCATTAAACTGCTCATCGACCGCGGTGAGTCTCTGGCCGGACGTCTTCTGCTATTCGACGCGCTGAAGATGAAATTCCGCGAGCTGGAAGTCCGCAAAGATCCGGATTGCCCGGTCTGCGGTGAGAATCCCACGGTAACCGAACTCATCGACTACGAGCAGTTCTGCGGCATCCGGGGCGAGGAAGAGGAGGCCAAGGATCTGGGCGACAAGTACGAGATTTCGCCACAGGGACTGAAGGAGAAGTTAGATAACAACGAAGATGTCTTTATCCTGGACGTCCGGAATCCGGAAGAGTACGAAATTTCACGGATTGAAGGCAGTAAACTGATCCCGCTGGACGAATTGCCTGAGCGGATCGCTGAGCTGAACACGGCTGACGATATCGTGGTGCACTGCCGGACGGGCGTCCGCAGCGCCAAGGCCGTGGAGTTCATGCAGACATCAGGATTTGATAAGGTGAAAAATCTGGTGGGCGGTATCAACGCCTGGGCAGAAGAGGTGGACGAGAGCCTGCCGCAGTATTAGTCCGGGAGGTTATCGAACGCCGACTGTACCGAATCCAACACCGGCTGAAAATCTTTCTCTGATCCCACGGCTATGCGAATAAGATAGCGAGGCAGGTTTACTTCTTTGAGATATTCTTCTGGTTCCTCGTAGTGAGTCAATAGCGTATACAGACAGATGAGTGTGTGATCCGAGCCGAGCGTCGGCGCTTTGTCTATATGCGCAAAGTCCTGATCGTAGAAGGCGCGCAATCCCTCCAATGAATCCTTCTGCAGAGTAAAACTCACCACGCTGCTGGAGTCAGAAAGTATCCGTCTCGCCGCATCGTAGGTTCGGTGCGACTCTAACCCGTTATAAAACACTTCTTTCACCTGCAACTGACTCTGTAATAATTCCACCAACCGCCACGCATTTGCATTAAACCGCTCCATCCGTTCCGGAAAGTCACGGATATTTTGTTGAAGTACTTCAACTTCCAGCGGAGACAGAGAGTTATCCCAGCGATGTTGATACGCGTTCAGCGCTTGGGTGTACTTGCCTTCTCTCACGATAACCGCTCCACCGGCGTGATTGTTCTTCCCGTTCAGGAATTTGGTTGTGCTGTGGATAACGAAATCCGCACCGAAATCAAATGGTTTACAGTTATACGGGGTTGCGATGGTGTTATCTACCACCACCGGAATATCGTGTTTCCTGGCAACCGACTGAATCAGTTCCAAATCCGGTACGTCGTTCAGCGGGTTGGTGATGGATTCTGTGATGATACAGGCCGTTGATGGCGTAACGTGTCTCTCCAGCGTTTCGATTTCATCTACCCCCAGAAAGGTGTTTTCGGGCCCTGCATTCACAATTGGGGCATTTTTCAGCGTGGTGAAAGTATCCCGGTACAGATGACCGATGGAGATCACGTGCTGCTTCTCCGGCGTCCGAAGGATATCCAACACGGTCTGGATGGCGTTCATTCCGGAAGGGAAAAGAAAAGTGTCGGTTCCATCTTCCAATTCTGCAATTCTGTTTTTCACAGATTCTACGACATTGACTGACTCAGTAACAGACTCTCCATCCAGCAAGGCCCTGGCATTCCGGCTGGAGAGATAATAGCCCCGTCGCTTCGTCCGTTGACCAAGTTCCATGAGCTGGCGTTCGGCATTCCCGAATATTGCCGCGCCGCGTATGGGACTGTCCGGCTTGTTCAACGGTGTAAGCCAGAGCTTCGCCTTTTTCACATCAATGGGATCGTTTGAAGGCTTGGCAGCCAATACGGCGATATTATCTCTGCGGGAAGGTACATAGTCGCTTTGCTCCAGCACTGTATCGTAATTGCCAAATTGCTCTACCGCAATGATGGCCCAGCGCGTACGATCGAAGGCATCCTGGCCAGTGAATTCATCGATGGAGAAGATGGATACTTCTATGGAATTAAACGTCTCTGAGCCGGTAATGTCTTCTATGGCAGGAAGTGCAGAAATATTCTGTTCATAATAGATGTGGACTGATTCCGTTCGCGGAGCTCTGTCCAGATACCGGAGGAGTTCGGCGAGTCCCGTCTGCAGCGAGTTATACAGGACGACATACCGAGCACCGAAATGTTCCCGCAGACTGGACTGTGCAGTCTTGAGGTACGGGTGCGGAATGAAGCGGTAGTAGCCGTACTGGAAGTTTGCCGTTCCCTCCTTAAAGTCGATGATATCCTGGATGGTGGGAAACGTGCCGGAGATGGCGAATTCTCCGTCCACCGCCTTCACCGACCGGATTCCACTGTTGTCCTGATTGATATGTTCTATTGAGTCAAGAATGGTTTGCCCGTATGTTTAGCGTGAACGAAAGAGGGAGTTTATTAAACGAAACCGAACCGGGCAAGGGGAATTGGAGGGGTGAGTTACCGCTCAGTCCTTTCTTAATCTTAATCCTAATCTTACTCCTAATCGATTTTGTTCAAAGGAGAAAGGAACAGATTGAATATCCAATGTCCAATTTCCCATATTGAATTCCCAAGTATCAAGCACCATTTACTTTTCCACCGATTGAAGAATGCAGATTGAAAAATGAAGTAGTGAATAAACCGGAGATCGGAGGCTGAAGACCAGCGACCGGGGACTCATGACGCAAGACAACTATAACACTCAGCCACGGCGGAAACACAGTCACACTCTAACACGTTTTTAACTTGCTCCGAAGGGATCCACCTGTGGGACGGTGACGTAGTCCTCCTGTGGCGGAGCGTCAAGGCAAATTTGATTGAAAAATATTGCGTACCGCGTATTCCGTAATTTTTGCGTCTGGGTTTCCCTTTACGCAATACGTAATACGAAATACTTGAACACTCGAACACCTGAATAATCGAACACTCGAACACTCTGATAAATAGAAGCGATTAAGATTAGGAGTATGATTAAGATTATGAAACAGCAGAAACGGATACTACCATGATCAAACCCTGGAAAACGCTGTCATCGGAGACGATCTTCGACACAAATATCTTGACGCTGAAAAAAGTTAAACGACAGTCAGCTATTACCGGAAACAAAGGTGAGTTTTACACCATGGATACGCCGGACTGGGTGAACGTCATTGCCGTTACTCCGGACGACGAGGTCGTGTTGATCCGCCAATACCGTCATGGTATCGACGACATTACTCTTGAGATTCCCGGGGGACTTGTGGACGAGGGCGAATTGCCCGGCAAGGCAGCAGCCAGAGAATTGCAGGAAGAGACCGGATTCACCGGCGACGATCCCATATCGCTGGGATACGTGGACGCCAATCCCGCCATTCAGACGAACCGATGCTATACATTCCTCATTCAGAACGCGAGGTTAACCGATGCGAAGGATTTACAAGAGCACGAGGAGATAGAGATGGAAACGCGACCGCTCAGCGGTATTCCTGAAATAATTCGAAATCAGGTGATAACGCATTCGCTGGTGGTGGCTGGATTGTATCGGTACTTTCTGTGGAAAAATGATTAAAAGCGGAATCTGTTAGTGTTGGGGGTTCGGTGTCTTAGGTCAGGCAGATAGTGACTGGACTTCAAACGGCAATTTATTGAGAGATAATTCCTTCAGTTCCAGTTTACGGCTGGCGTTATCGATATCGATGCCTACCAAATTACCATCCTCATCGTAATCCAAGACGCCGCCGGTGGAGACTTCCTGGCTTTCGACACTCATCTTGGAGGACAAATCGATATATAACGAATCCGTTTCGGGATAATAATTCAGTTGCATTCGTGAAACCTCCTGTCTGGAAATGCATTATGAATGGTTCGTTTGTCTTTCAATGTAATCACACGCAAATAGCGACCGTGGAGTTCCGGTATTTGCACCTAGGACATTGATTATTTCAACAAGTCAATTTGAAATTACAATCACGAAAATCTTTATGGCGAACTTCCGTTATCGATTCATTAGAGTTTTGGTTATCTTTATCAAATGAATTCGAATAACGTTAACAATCCTAAAGATGAGCAACCGTTGGTGGAGTGCGTCCCCAACTTCAGCGAGGGACGCGACTGGACAGTTATCGATGCTATCGTCGAAGCGATTGACGGTGTTTCCGGTGTCGACGTTCTCCACGTTGACATCGGCAAGGACACCAACCGGACAGTCGTGACCTTCATTGGGGAGCCAGCTCCCCTGAAAGAAGCCGCGTTTCGCGGAATCAAAAAGGCGAGCAAACTCATCGATATGCGGAAGCAATCCGGCGCGCATCCCCGGATGGGGGCTACGGATGTCTGTCCGTTCGTCCCGGTGAAAAATATTACCATGGAAGAGTGTAGTGTTTTAGCAGAAGAGGTGGCTCACCAAGTGGGAGATGAACTTGGTATTTCTGTCTTCCTATATGCCGAATCTGCTACCGTGCCGAACCGGAAAAATCTGGCGGATATTCGTCGCGGTGAGTACGAAGGCATGGCGGAAAAATTGAAGAATCCCGAATGGCGGCCGGATTTCGGACCGACGGAGTTAAATCCGAAAGCGGGCGTGACCGCCATAGGCGCAAGGGAATTTCTCATTGCGTATAATATCAATCTGGATACCAAAAATGTGGACTATGCCAAAGATATCGCGCTGGAATTGCGTGAAAAGGGTCGGTCTGTCCGAGAGAGGGATACGGAACCGTTTTATTATCGCGGGAAGGTGAAGCATCATCAGGAAGGGCTGTATTTCTGCGGTTCCTGTGAGTTCTCGGCAGAATCGGTTAAGCAAGTTGCTTCGCATACCGAACGTGAGCACGGATACGATTTGTACGAGCTGCTACAAATGCATGGACAGGATCCCGAAAATCTGGCGGGAAAGCCGGTGAAGCGACCGGGATTGTTTAAATATCTGAAAGCCATCGGATGGTTTGTGGATGAATACGATTGCGCGCAGGTTTCGATGAATTTGACGAATTTCAGGGAAACCGGACTTCGTGAAGTATACGAAAAGACCAAAGAACTAGCTTCGGAGCGAGGACTAAAAGTCACCGGGAGCGAAATCGTGGGGATGGCGCCGTATCAGGCGCTATATGAAGCAGGTCTGTGGTACCGGGAGCAATCGGATCTGCCGAAAAACGCACATTACACGGAAATCCTGGAGGCGGCCATCCAATCGCTGGGATTGCGGGATAAGACGACATTCGAGATCGGGAAGAATGTATTAGGTTTACCAGGCGGACAGAATCGCACGCAGATGAACGCAGATACAACGGATAAATACTGATTAAAATTTACCGCTGAGGCGCAAAGGACGCGGAGAAAGACAAAAATAATAATAATGTAAACACAATATTAACCTGAACACTTGAACACTAAATTACTTATCGGATAAATACGATATTGGGCGATACTCGCTTCAATAGGATAATTGAAATAACCGGAGAATTATAGAATAACTGATGTCAAGCATTCAGGTACTATCAGACAGCATAGCCAATAAAATTGCCGCCGGCGAGGTGGTGCAGCGGCCGGCTTCGGCGCTGAAGGAACTGGTGGAGAATTCCATCGATTCCGGTGCAGAGAATATTACGGTACACGTGGAGGAAGGCGGGAAGAAGTTGATACAGGTCATCGACGACGGGCAGGGGATGGACCGAGACGATCTGGTGCTGGCGTTCGAGCGGCACGCCACCTCGAAGATTCGGGAGGAATCGGACCTGGAGGCCATTAATACGCTGGGATTTCGGGGTGAGGCATTGGCGAGCATCGCGGCGGTGGCCCGGGTGGAGGCCAAAAGCCAGACGCCCGACGCGGAGGTGGGGCATGAGATTAAAATCCACGGCGGGGAGATCCAGGATGTGACGCCGACAGCCATGAATCGCGGCACCCAGATCGCGGTGAAGGATCTCTTCTTCAACACGCCGGCGCGCCGGAAATTTCTCAAGGGGAAGCGGACAGAGTTCCGTCACATCAGCGAGACTATGAAACGGTTCGCGTTGGGCTATCCGGACATCCGGTTCGAACTTTACCACAACGATCGGGAGAACCTAAGTCTCCCGCCGGCGAGCCTGAAGGAGCGTATCGGCAGCATCTTTGGCAAGGGATACCCAAAAAATATCATTGAGATTGACGAGGAGTACAGGGGCATTGGCATCTTTGGTTACATCGGCAACCTGGATATGGTGCGGAAGTCCCGTGGCGAACAGTACCTGTTCCTGAATCACAGATACATCTCCGACAGCCTGATGAGTTCGGCGATTTACAAGGGATACCGGCACCTGATTCAGCGTGGCGAGTACCCGTTTTTTGTCCTGAATCTCCAACTCGATCCCAAGGAATTTGACGTAAACGTGCATCCCGCCAAGATGGAAGTGAAGTTCAAGGACCAGTGGCAGCTATTTAACTATCTCCGGAATGTTGTGGAACGGAGCTTTCAGGATGTGCTGCATATGGCGGGACAGTTTCAAAGAGGTGTCGATGACGACGAAGATGACGGGAAAGATACCGCACCGCAGCAGGACTGGACAGACACCATACGCCCGCTGGAGGATCCGAAATACAGCCCGCAATCCCCGGCACCAGAGCGGCCACAATCACCGCAGTATAAGGCACCGGAGCCATCTCAGATGCAGCGCCCGGAATCTTCCGAAGGAGCGCGAACCGGTCTTGTTGAGCGGGTGAATCGGTTCGCCCGGCGAGAACAGCCCCGGGAGGAGGACATCGCTGAGCAAGTCTGGCAAGTACATAAGCTGTACATCATGTCCCAGATCAAATCCGGATTGGTGATCCTGGATCAGCACGCAGCTCACGAACGGATCCTGTTCGAGGAGGCGATGGAGTCGTTCGAGAAGCAAAACATCTCCAGCCAGCAACTGCTGTTTCCGCAGGTGATAGAATTCTCGGCTGATGACTTTGACCTGATGCTGGAGCTGCTGCCGCACCTGGAGAAGATCGGCTTTGAGATGAAGGAGTTCGGGAAGAATACCGTTGTCCTCAACGCTACCCCAAGCGATATGCGCGGTGGCGACGAAGCCAAACTCATCCGCGAAATCATCGACGAATATAAGGAGCGACGGGACAAGGATAATCCGACCCATTACAAACTGGCGGCGTCGTATTCCTGCAAGGCAGCCATCAAGGCCGGCGACGTATTGACGGAGGAAGAGATGCGTACTCTCATCCATCGGCTTTTTCAGTGCGAACATCCGTATCACTGTCCCCATGGCCGGCCGGTGATCGTGAACCTCTCGCTGAAGGAGCTGCATAAGCGGTTTGAACGGCCGACGTGACGGCGGGGGAGGGAGGTATAAGGGTATAAGGGTATAAAGGTATTGGGAAAAAGTATTGCGTACTGCGTATTGCGTAAAAAAAGGGAGCCCCGAAACTCAAGACACTGGACTAAGGACTCAAGACTCATGACGCTTGTAACTGAAACACAATAACACATTAACACAATAACACAAAAAAACTTTTTTACATGAACACCCGAACACTTGAATACTCTAATACTGCATGAGTAATCTCAACTTCGTCCCCATCCTGGTAGGCCCGACAGCGGTTGGGAAGACATCGATCAGTATCCCGTTAGCGCAAAAATTTGACGGCGAGATCATCTCTGCTGATTCGCGGCAGGTGTATAGGCATCTGGATATCGGCACGGCGAAGCCAGGTAAGGAGGAACTGGAGGCAGTTCCGCATCATCTGGTGGACGTAATTGATTTGGATGAGACGTACACCGCAGGACAGTTCGCCGAAGATGCGGAGCTTTTGATTGACGGGATTTTCGAGCGAAATCACACACCGTTTGTCGTCGGCGGTGCCGGCTTTTACATCAAGGCACTGATTGAGGGGATTTTTGATACGCCGTCCAGAGATGACGAAATCCGTGAGCGTTTGCAGGAGGAAGCAGAAAAAAATGATGAAGCTCTGTATGAACGGCTCAAAAAGATAGATCCTGATTACGCAGAGACAATCCACCCCAACAATAACAAACGAATCATTAGAGCGCTGGAAATCTATGAAGTCACCGGCAGGCGGCCGTCAGCGCATTTTAACGAAGATCATGGAGGTCTTGGGCATCCGTACAGGTTTATTGGGCTTAAGAGGCCGCGTAAGCAGTTATACGAGAGAATTAACCGTCGGGTGGAGATGATGATTGAGGATGGGTTAGTGGAAGAAGTCATGGAGATCCTGGAAAAGGGCTACACCGGTGAGGAGAATGCGCTTCAGACTGTCGGATACCAGGAAATCATCGAATATCTCCGGGATGAAATATCCATGGAGGAGGCAGTTTCGGAAATCCAGAAGAACTCCCGCCGGTATGCCAAGCGGCAGATGACCTGGTTCCGGAATCAGCACGAGGTGACATGGTTTGATTTAGATGAATACGATCCACAGGATGAGGCGGTTGGGGCGATTACCGACTATTTACTGAAAAAAGATTGGCACGCAGATGACGCAGATTAGGCGGATAACCCCAGATTAAGAATTGATAATTATTTTGGAATAATGGCAACTGGAAACTCGATACTTGAAACTGGATCGTCAAAGGGATTTGGGCGGATAGTGAGGACTGACGACTCCCGGCTTAAGACGGTTTTAACTATAACACCATAACACAGTAACACGCTCTTGACTTGAACACCTGAACACGCGAACACTTTAATACTGTTGTTCAAAAATATCGGTGGAATCCGGCAAAATACTTTGTATATTTTTCACCGAATATGAAACCCTTTAATCCTGTCCAGAGAGAAGGAAAGGGACTGTGAGCAACAGCCGTACCTGCGAGCGACTATCCACGACAATTCGACGCACCGAATCAGAAAGGATCTCTGATCGCTTAGCCTTTCCCGAAAGTAGGGAGAGGCTTTTTTTATATCCTCCAGTCCCCGGGGAACACCGTAAACTCAAGCATATGAGGTGGATATGACCAAAAAACCCAAGGCTGAACTGATTAACGCCCAGGGAATCAGCCGGACGCTGACCCGCCTGGCCCACGAAATCCTGGAAAATGTGGAGAACATGGATACCGTTCGGATCATCGGCATCCGGGATCGGGGAGACCATCTGGCGAAGAGACTTGCTGAGACGATCAAGCAGGTGGAGGGGATCGATATCCCCATCGGATTCCTGGATATCACTTTCTACCGGGACGATTTCCGCACTAAACTGAGCCAGCCCTCGGTGATGTCCACGGAGATACCGTTCGATTTGGAAGATATTGACATCATCTTAGTGGACGATGTGCTGTATACCGGACGGACAATACGCGCCGCAATGGACGCTATTATGGATTACGGTCGGCCCGGCAGCATTCAGCTGGCGGTGCTTGTCGACCGCGGACACCGGGAGCTGCCCATCCGGCCGGATTATGTCGGCAAAAATATCCCGACTTCCGAAGATGAACAGGTCAGAGTACACCTCAAGGAGATGGACGAAGAAGACGGTGTTTATCTCTATGAGAAGGAGGACGAGGAATGAGCGCACTCTCCCAGAAGCACATGCTCGGACTGGAATTTACGCCGAAGTCGGACATCGAACGGGTTCTGGAAACAGCATTCAGTTTTCGCGAGGTCCTGGATCGTCCGGTGAAGAAGGTGCCGACTCTTCAAGGCAAAACACTGGTGAACCTGTTTTTTGAACCCTCTACAAGAACCAGGCTTTCCTTTGAACTGGCGGAAAAACGGCTGAGTGCGGATACTCTTAACTTCTCCGCAAGTGCCAGCAGTCTGTCGAAAGGCGAGACGCTCCGGGACACGATTCAGAACATCGAAGCCATGAAAATAGACCTGGCGATTATCAGGCACAATACACCTGGTGCGGCATACCAGCTTTCTCAATATGTGGACGCGGTGGTGATAAATGCTGGCGATGGCACGCACGAACATCCGACCCAGGCGTTGCTGGATATGATGTCCATCAAAGAGGAATTCGGGCACATCGACGGATTGAAGATCGCCATCATCGGCGATATTGCTCACAGCCGGGTTGCGCTCTCCAATATCTACGGGCTGCGTACTATGGGAGCGGAAGTGACGGTCTGCGGGCCACCGACGTTTATTCCGCCATTTATTGAGGAGCTGGGCGTGAACGTCTCCTACCATCTGGATGAAATTCTGCCTGAGATGGACGTAATTAACGTGCTCCGGATTCAGAAGGAGCGGATGCAGACTGCCCTAATTCCATCTCTGAGGGAATACCGGGCGCTCTATGGTATCACCCGGGAGCGGCTGTCCGGACTGGACAAGGAGTTGACAATTATGCATCCGGGGCCGCTGAACCGGGGTGTGGAAATCGATAGCGACGTAGCGGACAGCGAGCATTCTATTATTCTGCACCAGGTGCTGAACGGCGTGGCGGTGCGTATGTCACTGTTATACCTGCTGCTCGGCGGACAAGAGGCAAAAGGAGGCGCCAATGCTTAACACGAAACAACTCACAGGAAAATTGTTACTTAAGGATGGTCAGGTCTATTTACCGAACAGCAGCAAAATTGAGAAGAGAGATTTACTGCTCGAAAATGGTATACTGAAGGGTATGGAGAAATCCATTGAGGTATCGGACGGTATGGAGGTAATGGATTGTTCGGACCGGATTATTTCGCCGGGGTTTACCGATATTCACGTTCATTTTCGTGAGCCGGGCCAGGAGAATAAAGAGACGTTGAAATCCGGAACCGAAGCGGCAGTGGCTGGCGGTTTTACAACGGTCTGCTGCATGCCCAACACCGAGCCGCCTATCGATACGCAGGAGAGCGTCCGGTTTATCCGTCAACGACAGGAAGAGTTGTTGGCCGAAATTTATCCGGTGGCCGCGGCGACCAAGGGGCGGAAGGGCAAGGAACTGACGGAGTACGGTGAAATTGCCGCAGCGGGCGCCGTGGGCTTTAGTGATGACGGCGCACCGATCGCCACCGGTCAGGTAATGCGAAAAGCGCTGGAATATGCAAAAATTGTAGACAAGCCGGTGATTCAACACGCGGAAGATCTCTCTTTGAAAGCTGACGGTCTGATGCATGAAAGTAAAGTCTCCACCGCGCTCGGGTTACCCGGGGCACCTGCTATTTCGGAGACTACGATGGTGTATCGGGACATTCAGATTGCGGAATATGTCGGCGCCAGGCTTCACATTCAGCACGTGAGCACTGCCGGCGCGGTGGAATTAATCCGCGCGGCGAAGGAGCGCGGTGTAAAAGTCACTGCTGAGGTTACACCGCATCATCTTATGCTCACGGACGAAGCCGTGCGGACGTTTGATACCAGCACAAAGGTGAATCCACCGTTGCGGTCCCGAAAAGATGTGGATGCGCTGCGAAAGGGTGTGGCAGATGGCACCATTGATGCGATTGCCACGGATCATGCGCCGCATGCCATCGAAGAAAAGGAGCAGACATTCGATCTGGCGCCACCCGGAATGATCGGGCTGGAATCTGCGCTTGGGGTGGTAGTTAAGGCATTGGTGGACAGCAAAATCACCGACCTTCAAACAGTCCTGGAACGATTAGTGGTTTCTCCGCGACAGGTAATGCAATTGCCTCTGGATTTTTATACCTTAGATAATTCCGCGAATTTGACGATCTTAAACCCGGAAGAAGAATGGGTGTTCAGACGGGAGCATGTACATAGCCGGTCGGCGAATTCACCGTTTTATGGATCGCAATTGGAGGGCCGGGTTAAGGCGGTGATACATCGGTCTCAGCTGATTACGTCGGAGTAAATGGCTAGAATGTAAAAACTGCTTGAATTGCGTTGCGTTGAACTCTAAATTTTCCTGCTTTGTTAAAATTCAGGAATAGCTCAACATATAAGGGAGCTGTGCGGTGAAAACATATAGTCCAAAAGCGAGTGAAATTGAACGGAAGTGGTACGTGGTCGATGCCACGGGTATAATCCTTGGGCGGCTGGCAAGCGAGATTGCCCAAATTCTCCGTGGAAAACACAAACCGACCTTTGCGCCACATATTGATTGCGGCGATCATGTCGTTGTCATCAATGCGGATAAAATTCGGCTGTCGGGACGAAAAAGCGAGTATAAAACCTACTTCTCCCACAGCGGGTATCCCGGAAGTGAAAAGCATACTGCGATCGCAGAGATGATGGAGAGACATCCCGAGCAGGTGATTACCAGAGCAGTAAAAGGGATGTTGCCTTCGAATAAGTTGGCTTCGGAGCAGTTGAAGAAACTCCGCGTCTATGCCGGGGAAGAACATCCGCACACAGCGCAGCAACCTGAAGCACTAGAATTATAAATAAACGAGAGAACTGAGGAAATTTATGCCAAAGATTGTCTACACAGCAACGGGGCGTCGAAAGACATCAGTCGCACGCGTCCGCCTGCTGAACGGAAATGGGAATATTACCGTGAACAATCGACCCATCGACGACTATTTTGGGCGGGAAACGCTCAAGATGCTGGTGAATCAACCCATTGAACTGTGCGAAGTCGAGGGCTCCTATGACGTGAAGGTGAACGTGAATGGTGGAGGCCTTTCCGGGCAGGCCGGCGCAATTCGCCTTGGCATTGCCCGATCGCTGGAAAAGGTCAATGAAGATTTTCGTCCGCAGCTGAAAAAAGCAGGTTTCCTGACGCGGGATCCCCGGGTCAAAGAACGGAAAAAACCAGGTCTTGCCGGCGCACGGAAGGCATTCCAGTTCTCGAAACGTTAATCGTTATTTTCGTTGGAATTACGGGGGAAATGATATGCAAATAAGGAGTTATGCATGACAGAAGTCAATCTAGAAGCCTTAATTGGTGCAGGTACGCACTTTGGGCATCTGACAAGCAAGTGGAATCCCAAAATGAAGCCGTACATCTTCATGGAAAAAAACGGGATCCACATCATTGATTTGAAAAAGACCATCGAAGGATTAGAATCGGCCCTGGAACGGGTCCGATCTATTGTCAAGGATGGTGGTGATATTCTGTTTGTCGGTACCAAGAAACAGGCGAAGGATATCCTCCGGGAAGAGGCCAGCCGGTGCGGCATGTTTTATGTCGTCGAGCGTTGGTTGGGCGGTACGCTCACTAATTTCTCCACAATTAAGCGATCCATTCGTCGGTTGAAGCAGTTGGAAAAAGACAGCACCAGCGGACTCTATGAGAATCTGACGAAAAAGGAAGTGCTGGAGCTGGAGCGGGAGCGTGAAAAGCTGGAGACGCTCCATAGCGGTATCAAAGATATGAAGCGCTATCCTGAAATGCTCTTTGTTGTGGATACAGAGCTGGAAGACATTGCCGTTGCGGAGGCGCACCGTCTGGATATACCGGTGGTTGCGCTGGTAGATACCAACGCCGATCCGGAAATCGTCGATTATCCTATTCCGGGCAATGATGATTCCATCCGGACGATCGCTCTGATTACACGCCAGATCTCCAACGCGGTGCTGGAGGCCCGGGGTAAGAGCGCCGAAGCGGGCGACAACCTGGCCGCAACGAAGGTGCTGGCCGACGCCGATTTGCTTGAAAAGTCCGATTATGTCACTTCCGAAGAGGAGGAAACATCTGAGGAAGAAGTAGTAACGGTTGAGGCTGAGGAAGTTGAAAAAGAACTCGAAGCCGGTGATGAGCCGGAAGCTGCTGAGGAGCCGGAAGCCGTTGAGGAAGAGGATTCCGGAGATGACGAAGACGAGAAGCCAGCCAGCGATTGATTAACTTTTTGAATGTAATTTACTGAGATTCAGGTAACAGAGGAGACAAGTTTTACGATGGCGATTTCTGCACAGGAAGTAAAAGCACTCCGGGACAAAACCGGGGCAGGTATGATGGATTGTAAGCGGGCGCTGCAGGAAGCAGACGGCGATATGGACGCAGCTATTGAAGCGCTTCGGAAGCAGGGAATTGCCAAGGCAGAAAAGAAGGCCAGCCGGGAAGCCAATGAGGGACTCATTAGTTCCTATATCCATCCCGGAGGCCGGATTGGCGTGCTCCTGGAAATTAATTGTGAAACCGACTTTGTTGCCAAAACCGATGAATTCCAGGACCTGGCGAACGATATTGCCATGCAGATTGCGGCAATGACTCCGGCGGCCGTCACTCGCGACAATGTCTCTGAGGAACTCATCGAAAAAGAGAGAAAACTGTACCGGGAGCAGGCGATTGACGAAGGCAAGCCGGAACACATTATAGATAAAATCGTTGACGGCCGGATTGACAAGTTTTACAGTGAAGTGGTGCTGCTGGAACAGCCGTTCGTTAAAGATAACGATATGACCATCGAGGAACTGATTACCGAGGCGGTTGCCACCCTCGGAGAAAACATTGAAGTGAATCGCTTCGTCCGATACGAACTCGGGGAAAATTCCGACTCAGAATAGCCCCTTCGTCTTACTTCACACTTTATTTGACGAGGCTCCAACAATTTAGGAGTCTGACACTGTATGAATAACACCCCAGCGTATAAGCGTATCCTGTTGAAACTCAGTGGTGAAGCACTGGCCGGTGATCAGGGATTCGGGATTAATTCCGATGTTGTCCAAAGTATCGCAAAACAGGTAGCTGAAGTCTCGCGTTTAGGGGCTCAGGTCGGCATTGTCATCGGAGGCGGCAACATATTCAGGGGGCTCGCCGCGAGCAAAGCTGGATTTGACAGAGTATCCGCCGATTATATGGGTATGTTGGCGACCGTGATCAATGCACTGGCGCTTCAGGATGCACTGGAAAAAGTGAACCTGGAAACCCGGGTATTAACCGCCATTAAAATGGAAGAGATTGCTGAACCGTTTATCCGTCGGCGTGCCATTCGGCACCTGGAAAAACACCGCGTAGTAATCTTTGGTGGTGGTACAGGAAATCCCTATTTTACCACAGATACAACCGCCGTCCTTCGTGCTATAGAAGTGGAGGCGGAGGTGATTTTGAAGGGCACCAAAGTTGATGGCGTCTATGATAAAGATCCGGTAAAATTTGCGGAAGCCAAAAAATTCGATGAAGTGACCTATCTTGATGTGGTGGACAAGGGTCTGGAAGTGATGGATTTTACCGCAGTGACCCTGTCTATGGACAATGATTTACCCATCGTTGTATTTAACATGACGGAAGAGCATAACCTGAAACGAGTGGTGCTCGGAGAGAAAATCGGAACTCAAGTTACGGGGTGAAGCCATGATTGAAGAAATTTATAAAGATGTTGAAGAGCGAATGGGCAAAGCGGTGGAGAAAACCCGCCATGATTTGATGACTGTTCGGACCGGCCGGGCGTCAACGGCAATACTGGACGGGGTTAAGGTGGATTACTACGGTTCGAAAACTCCGTTGAACCAATTGGCTCAACTTTCGGCTCCAGAACCACGCTTGCTCGTAATTCAGCCGTACGAAAAGAATATTATCCCCGATGTGGAACGGGCTATCCTGGAATCTGATCTGGGACTGAATCCGCAGAATGACGGGACGGTCATCCGGCTACCCATCCCTGAGCTGACTAAGGAACGACGGGAGGAATTGACCAGATATGTCCATAAACTGGCGGAAGAGGGAAGAATCGCCATCCGGAACATCCGCCGGGATGCGAATGAGACCGTTAAGGAACTAGAGAAGGAACACGAAATCTCCGAAGATAATGCCCGTCGCGCGCTGGAGACCATCCAAACCTACACTGATGAACATATTAAGAAGATAGATGAGCATTTGAAGCATAAAGAGAGCGAGATCCAGGAATAACCCGGAATCGTTTTCGGAAAAATAGAAGCCACTCTTCCCGGAAGAGTGGCTTTTTTGTTTGCAGGGATATTACAGCATATGCCGGGCGTAATGAAACAGGTATTGTTGAGCATATCCGGCGTACTCGCCGAAATGTGCCCGGGCAAGCGCTGCCAATTTATATGGTGAACTCTTCCTGCCGGGAAAGTAGTACTGTTTCAATATTTTTGTAATCCACGTGTCTACCGGAAATGCCTCAAGGAAGTTCAAAGAAAACAGGAGTATACAATCCGCTACTTTCTCACCTATGCCGTGGAGTGTCATTAATTGTGTCTTTGCTTCAGGGTAAGCTATATCCTGCAACGCATTGAGAGAAAATCCGGCTTGGATTTCACGTGAAATTCGGTACAGGTATTTGGCCCGAAAACCTACGCCGGATTCGTACAATTCGTCCAGGGACGCCTGTGCCAGTTCCTGCGGAGAAGGCAATCGGTATGACACACCGTGCTCAGTGTCTTGTACAGTTCCGAATCGCTCACTAAGCGTGCGCAGGTTCCCTGTAATCCGGGGAATGTTCGATGCCATGGAACAGAGGAAACTCAACGTGCACTCCCATGGATCCTGGCGCATGAGGCGCAAACCTCTGTAAGCCTCTCTGGCTGTATTCAGTATCGGATCGTCCCACTGATTATAGATGCCCTGCAGATCATCGTTCAACCGGAACAGATCCCGGATTAATTCGGGATGAACCTCATCAAGTATTGACGCGAAACGCAAGAAATGTTTTTCCTGCTCAATATAGAAGAAGTGTTTCCGGTGCTGAATTAAAAATCCGTTTGTGTATGGACGCCACTGAAAAAACTGTCCGCTTTCAAGCGTTAATTTCAGATTAAACGGTGCTTCTAAAGGAAAGGTATCAAAATTCATGGCCGGTAAATATACAGATTCGATTCATCGCCCAAAAGGACGACCATATGATGAAATGAGATATCGAACATTCTGCACTTTATGTTCGCAGGGAGGTGTTTTGTAGGTTTAACACGCGGGGTATTACTGGAGCAGATTACTTAACCCATGTTTGGTAAAACGATGGTCCCTGACGAAGTTATAGAGTTATTAACATTCACTCATCAGGGATATCCCTATTGAGCACATTCGACAAAATGTAGGCGAATCCGGGGCAAAAGCAGATTGTCCCGGGATCAGAGATGTTTAGTTAATCGTTTAGCTCTAACATCGCCCGCTTACCGCCTTTTTTGGCCGAGGCAGCCGTAAGAAGCGTGCGAATAGCATTCACTGTCTGACCGTTTTTACCGATAATTTTCCCCATATCATCGTCTGCCACCGATACTTCATAAATGACAGTGCGGTCGCTCTCAATTTCTTTTACTTCCACTTCGTCCGGGCTGTCCACCAGGTGCTTTGCTAGATACTCAACAAAATCCTTCATGAGTAGGCCTCCGTTGTGAGTTAATCTCTGTTCACGTCACCGATCCGTTATAGTTTCGCCACAATCTGGACATCACGTCAATACCTTAGTGCTTCTATACCCGTCTGTTTCTTAAAATATCAATGCTTCGTGATAAAAATGCAACAGTAAGATTACGTTGGCATCAGACACTTTGGATACCAGCTTTTGGATTAATCCGAAACAATTTCAATGATAGATAGACTCTGCAGGACATCAAGTTTACCGATTGATCGCACCTTTGTCTAACAGCCACTCCCGGCTCTGTTGAACTAAATACCGTGTCAACTCCGGCTTGTTGGGATGCATATGTGCCCGGTTAATATTGTGAATTGTTTTTGGCTCAGGGAGATGTTGCTGCAACTGGCGCCAGGATGATTCCGGGATTTTATCATCCTGGGTCCCGTTGATAACAAAAAACGAACCTGCCAGGTGAGGAATATGTTCAGCCGGTTCAACAGGATAGATGACGGAAGAGAGTATCCATGCTCCCATTGATCGTGCAGGTTCGGGAACCTTCTTCATATTCGCGTAGAGCAACGAATATATATCCGCGCCACCATAGGCTAGCACGGAATACGGGATTGTCAAACCGGACTCCTGGGTATACCGGAGTGACGACGGAAGAAACAGCGCTCCAAAACTGTAGCCGAGCACACTCATTCTGCTTGCATCAGCCCAGGACTGAGAGGACGTCCATTGGATCAGGGTTGACACCTGAGCCGGAATTTCCAGTACCGCCTGACGGATATCCGATAGCTCAGTGATGCCTGGATTTTCGTACCAGTATTCCGGACTATACGGGTATTCATAGCTGATTAGAATATTGTTGCCCGGCTCCTCAATATACCGGAGGCTTGCCCGGCCAATCTCAAGTCCTCCCAGAATAATTAATACTGGTAGACGACCAGAAGAAGTCTCCGGTGAACTGACTGTAATCCGGATGGGCATGCCTGACGATTCTAAGGTAATATCCCGGTAAATTCTATTTTCTGAAGGGAATTGTACAGTGTACATCGAGTCGGTAACCGCCGAAACGTCTCCATATTCGCGGTGAAGTTGCGTCATGGGATCCGCCAGATGCAACCACGCAGTCCAGATTCCGAGAATCAGGAATCCGGCGGCTACAAGGGCGATTCCGGAAAGGATGAATTTTCGAACACCGTCAATCATATAGATAAATTAGAGCGTCGTTGGATTCTTGTAAAGTTCTGGATATATTTCTGACCCTGCGTGAGGAGGGCTCTCCATCGGAAAGCCCGAAGTTGGAACATTTCCCTGAGGATACGGATTAAATACTCCTGACTAATTGACCAGGGGGAACCATGAAAAATAGAAGTGTTATTCTCTTTATTGGGATTTTATTGTTGACCTTTAATACGATGGGGCAAGATATGAATACTGAGTCAAATTCGGAAGCAGTTGCAACACTGGGCGGGGGATGTTTTTGGTGTCTGGAACCGGTTTTCCAGGAATTGGAAGGTGTTGGAGATGTCGTTGTTGGCTATGCCGGCGGTTCCGTTGAAGAGCCAACCTACCAGCAAGTCTGCACTGGAAATACCGGCCACGCCGAGGTTGTGAATATTCCGTATGATCCCTCGGAAATTTCGTACCGGGAACTATTAGAGATCTTTTTCAATATTCACAACCCGACCACGAAAAACCGTCAGGGTGCTGACGTGGGAACACAATATCGCTCGATTATACTATACCATACCGAAAAGCAGAAAGCGACGGCGGAATCGATTATTGAGGAAATCGAGTCGGAGGGCATCTGGAACGATCCCGTTGTGACGGAAGTCGAGGAATTTGAGGCATTTTATCGTGCGGAAGATTATCACCAGGAGTATTACGAGAAAAATCCGAATGCCGGATATTGCCAGGTTGTTATTGCGCCTAAAATGTCGAAATTCCGGAAACAGTTTAAATCAAAACTGGAATAGTAACGGGAGCTGAACAGGTCTCACCTTCTCGTGGAAAACACCAGGTTTTCCCTGAGAATTAGAACCGGTACCCTACGGTAATATAGGCGACAGATTGTCTTCCTGTGTCTCTTGAGACGCTCTCAGGACCATTCGCTATTGTTAAAACGGCCGGCCCGAGAAATGAGTTGTATTGGAGCGCGAATCCAAACCCAAGTGCCGATGTTTTGGTTTGAGAGCCATGGGCAAGATGCTGGTAATCGAAGGCGTAATTCCCGATTAACTTCAGGAGCAGGTTTTTCCGGAGTCGATAGGAATAATCTCCCCGGAGAAATGTCAGTCTTTTTACAAGTAATTGCTCATACTGAACCCCGATAAATGATACAGGACCACCGCGGTACAGATATTTTTGAAGGGGCAGGGAGCCAAATCCCTGACCATGAAAAAATTCCAGGTGGGAGATATGGTGATCCCCAAAGGATCGGTAGTAGTCCAGTGAGGTGACCAGTCGGGCATAGCTAGCTGTGGAGCCGAGGATATCCCGGTCACTCAGTTCAAAATCTGCTTCTAGCATCGCTCCACGCGTCGGGGCAAGTTTGCTGTCTAAAAAGTCAAACTTTCCTGTAACCCGCAACGAATTGAGTGGGATATGAGTCCTTGGTGTAAGCGTTAAATCGGGCAGCTGCAGTTGAAGCGCCGGATTAATGCGCAAATCCTCAACACTCATTCCAATCCGGGTATAGATATTGTCGCGAAATTCCAGTCCTGCCCCAAGAGTAAATCCCACATTTCGCTCCCTGAATGTTGATAGCCGCTGCCCGAGCCCGTTGTAAATACTCTTGGAGTAATCTGTGTAGTAGAATTTCAGGAACGGAAAAACTGAATACCGGACTTCCTGGGGATGATACGAAAGTTCAGTCTCAGCACGGGTGTATCCCATGACATGGAACAGACTCTCCAGCCGCAGACCGCTGAGTCCAATGTTATCCCACTCAAACTTTGCGATCGGTACAAGATTGTAATAATTATTGTACTGGACGCTTAACCGCAGCGTCTGAAAGGAATGCTCATCCACAAAGATGTTAATGTCAATAGCATTGTCTCCCGCCACGGACAGATCGTATCCGATATTGGTAAAATATCCCAGGCTATAAAGATAATTGATACGATTGTGTAAAGTCTCGGGATCGTACCGGTCGCCAGGATGCAACGTGAGACCGTTTCGGATAAACTCTGCCGAAACCTGTTGGTTGCCGTGGATAGTGATTTGTTCGATCACTGGCTGCTCGGTTTTTGTGATATAAAACTGAAGATGCACAGTGAGAGCACCTGTTTTCGTTGCTGTATACCGAATTTCCTGAATCCGGGGATGGCTCCGGACCTCTTCCTTCAGTGATTGAATGAACGATTCGGTATACAACCCTCCCTGAATTGTGTGAATCTTTGCATGGATTTCCGGCGGGAGTGGCGTAAGATGTCCGTGCGTACTGACCGTATCGATTCGGAAGTTAACCGAATCCGGTTGAGACATTTGTGGTGTCTTATCCAGGTTATAATTCGTCTTTAACTTGCGAAACGAATCAGTGCGGTTCCGCGCAGATTTATATCCCATTGCAATGATCTCTTCTATCTTTTCCGCGGAAAAATCCGCAGCAGATGCCTTTGGGAGCCTGGTATCAATAAAGATATCCGCCTGCCTGGCTTTTTCATCAATTTGGGTGTTTCTGGCAATGTGGAACGACTGGGAGACCACATCGAATATACTCCGAATATTTTCGGTATCTGAAGACGGATTCCGCACCCCGGAGGCAATGACGATGTCTGCTCCCATGCTTCGGACAACATCCGTGGGCAGGTTATTCAGGAGCCCTCCGTCTATGAGGAGCATCGAATCGAGAGGTACTGGCGTAAAAACGGAGGGGATCGACATGGTTGCACGCATGGCCGTCGGCAGGGAACCCTTGTCCAGGATGACTACCTCTCCGGATCGGAGATCGACGGCGGTACAGGCAAACGGAATAGGCAATTCACTGAAATCTCTGGTGGTGAGATACGGCGCCGTCAACCGAGTAAAAAGCATCCGGATATTTTGTCCGCGGATCAGGCCGGTCCTAACCGGTTGAAAATTGCGCATCTCAATATTCATCTGATAACTGCGCTGTTCCTGCTTGAGATAGTACGGCATTGCCTGCTGTGACGGGATATCCCGGAACAGGGTTGTCCATTCGGTGGCTTGTGCAAGAGAATCTATTTCTCGCGCGGAATATCCCGCTGAATACAGCGCTCCGACAATACCGCCCATGCTGGTTCCGGCAATATAGTCGACCGGGATATCCAGTGAATCCAACGTGTGGAGCACTCCAATATGTGCCAGCCCCATGGCGCCACCGCCGGACAACGCAAGACCAACCTTCGGCCTGGGAGTGCCTTGGCTTTCTATGGGAAAACCAGCGAAAAGAATAATTATAAGGAGTATCCCAGTAATGAACGGATGTGCTTTAGACTTCATACAGGTATGCCGGGACAGAATTCATGATTACCAAATAAATATACGAATGAATCCACGGGAGTACAGTAATTGATGGGTGATCGGGGTTGAATCCTACTGGACAGGATTATATACTAATCAGAGTATGACTGATTTTACGGAGATCACCAAAGATAAACGAACCCAACAGGTCAACGACGTTTTGGAGCGGCTGAATCAATCTCCATTCAGGCGACGATTCAAACTCAAGGGGCCGGAACGGGACTATCTTCGGAAGAAAAAGATGAACACCATTATGAAACACGCCGCCGAATTTATCGAGAATAGGGTTGCTCCGGCTAATCCGTCGAAGGACGGAAAGCAGACGCCAATGAAAAACCATCCGGTTTTCATTGCGCAGCACGCCACCGCCACTTGCTGCCGGGGATGCCTGGAAAAATGGCATGGAATTGAGAGGGGACATCGGTTAAATTCCGAAGAGATTGGCTATATTTTGACGATGATCCGGATCTGGTTGGAACGCAACAGGTAAACGCCAGCCTGTCCATTATCCATACAATCAAACGATACAACATTTCTATAAACCCCGCCCTCGGCAAAGGAGGAAATCGTATGATAATTGCAAAACACATTCATTTGATCCGGATTTGGTTTAGTATGGTTTTGTTTTCCATGCTCCTATTCGGTACCAATTGGTCCAATCTGTTTGGGCAGGAACTGATTACCAACATTCAGGGAAGAGAGACAACATCGCTGGATGCACAGTGGCACGTTATCGTTGATCCCTTCGATACTGGTTTTTACAGCTACCGGTACACCGAACGAGACGACGGCTATTTTATGAACCGGAAACAGCAGCACAAAAGCGAACTGGTAGAGTATAATTTCGATACGTCTCCAATGTTGGATGTGCCCGGCGACTGGAATTCCCAGCGAAAAGATTTGTTCTTTTATGAGGGGACGGTCTGGTATAAAAAGTCATTTGATTACTCATTGCAGGACGGAAACAGACTGTTCGTTCACTTTGGAGCCGCGAACTACGATGCGATTGTCTATCTCAACGGAAAGAGACTCGGCCGGCACACCGGAGGCTTTACGCCGTTTTCCTGCGAGATCACCGATATTGTAAAACCGAAGGACAATTTCCTGATTGTGAAGGTGGACAATTCGAGGCATCGTGCAGGAGTGCCGACGGTGAATACGGATTGGTGGAACTATGGCGGCCTCACACGGTCAGTGACTCTTGCGGAGGTACCTGAGACCTACATCGAGGATTACTTTTTCCAGTTAAACCCTGAAGATCCCAATGAGGTGATAGGATGGGTGCAACTCGAAGGGGCGAATGCGGCACAGTCTGTAGAATTTTCCATAGCCAAGGCGGGTTTTTCCCACACCGTACAAACCAACGAAAACGGATATGGTGAATTCAGCGCATCAATCGACGTGGAATTATGGTCGCCGGATTTTCCCCGGCGGTATGGAGTGAGTCTCCATGCAGAAACGGATACGATAACGGATCGAATGGGATTCCGGACTATCCAAACACAGGAAGACCAGATTCTGTTAAATGGGGAGCCGGTCTTTCTCCGTGGAATTTCCATCCATGAAGAGGCGCCATTTCGTGGTGGCCGTGCCTTTGCAGCGGAAGACGCGGAGATTTTGCTTCAGTGGGCTAAAGAGTTGGGATGCAATTTCGTCCGGCTCGCCCATTATCCGCACAACGAAAATATGATACGTAAGGCCGAGGAACTGGGAATGATGGTCTGGGGAGAAATTCCGGTATACTGGACCATCTTATGGGAAAACGATTCAACGTATGCGTTGGCGGACCAGCAGCTGCGGGAGATGATTACCAGAGATAAAAACCGCGCATCGGTCATAATTTGGTCGGTGGCCAACGAAACGCCGCGCTCGGAACCTCGACTAGAGTTTCTGCGGAATCTAATCCAAACGGCTCGCGATTTAGACCAGACGCGACTTATTACGGCAGCGACCGAGCTGACCTATGACGGCAAAACGCTCCGTCTGGATGATCCGCTCATCGAATATCTCGATGTCATCGGCGTGAATGAATATTTAGGCTGGTACGGGGGGAAACCGGACGATATTCCCTCCCATCACTGGGAAACTTCGTATAACAAGCCACTGATTATCAGTGAGTTCGGTGGGGGAGCGCTTCAGGGATACCATGCTGATGAGGAAACACGCTGGTCTGAGGAGTATCAGGCGGACGTGTATCGTAATCAACTGGAGATGGTTGATAAGATTCCGTTTCTCAGCGGAATGACGCCCTGGATTCTGATGGATTTTCGGTCGCCAAGGCGTCCGTTACCGGATATTCAGGATTACTGGAACCGGAAGGGGTTGTTGTCGGAGCGGGGCAATAAAAAGAAGGCATTTTACATCCTGCAAAAATATTACAGATCGAAAATTCAGTAATGATTTTCGGATAATAAGAAAAAAACCCAGGTGGAAACCCCTCATGGGAAGTGACCTTCACCGGGCGTCATCACAAGTGAACGGTGCCATGCGGGGTTTCCGTTGTTGGGTTTCTTCGGGAGAAGACTCTCTTTAATACGTTGAGTGAGACCTTTTAGTGGTTAGTTTAGAATTCACCGCCACCGCCCATTTCGCCGCCTTCATCCATACCGCCACCTGGGCCGCCGGTTCCGCGGCGTTCCTGCCGGTAATTGTTGATGTTAATCTTCACGCTCAGCATGATGATCGGTGTGTCCATCTCCCGGACAGATTCGGTATAGAAACCAGGGCCGTCAGTTTCGGACGCCCATCTACTGGTACTGAAGATATCCCGTACCTGTAGCGTTGTCGTCACCTTCTTGTCAAGGAAATCTCTGCGAACCGACAGGTTGGATCGGAATGAGGCTTTGTCCCGCTCCTGTGATGAAACACGCGGGCTCCGGTACATGGCATCCCACTGAATCTGCCAGACATCGTTGAATTTAAAGGTGTTCATCAGCCGGCTGCTCCATGTGAAACTCTGGCGGTCAAACGATTCTCCGGCATAATCGCCCCAAACCTGGTAGCGGTAAAAGTCGCCCATCAGATTGATATTCCATTGTTCAAGAATATTGTATCGAATATTAAATTCGGTACCCAGGGAAAAGTCTGTGCCAACGTTGTCCACAGTGTGAAGGACGACGTTCTCTTCGGCAGGATAGACCTGTTGTATTCGCTCAATCTTGTTATGGGTTTTTCGTGCATACGTCTCAAAGTTGAAGACGGATTTCCCGATCCGGGTTTGATACCCAATTTCGTAGGAATCGATGTATTCGGGAACCAGGGATGGGTTACCCCGGTTGACATTGTACGCGTCTCGCCACGTCAGGAACGGTTCCAGATACCAGCTCCGGGGTCGGTCTATCCGGCGGCTGTAACTGGCCATTATTTGTTGGGCTCCACCAATCGAATAGGAGGTGTGCAGCGTGGGGAAAAAATCCCAGCGATCCAAGCTAAAATAGGCGCTGGAGTCCGGCCGTGCGATATTCCGGTATGTGTATTCACCGCGAAATCCGAGCTGATAGCCGAACTTGTTCAGTTCATCCGAATACAGGGCAAATAACGATTGAGTGTTCTCCGAGTTGACCATTGTCCGGCTGAACTGCGGCTGGAAGACAAAATCATCCTGATTCGTGTTCCAGATATATTGTTCACTGGTCTCTTCCGATTCCTCGGATTCAACCTCGTAGCCTGCCTCAAATGTGTTGTCCTCCCAGTGAGGGAAAGTGTATTCTAGTTGGAACTCGTATTCAAGCGACGGCCCTGTTTCGACGGATTTCCGCCCACTCTGGATTTGCCCGTCCCTGAGTAACTGGTTGACTGAGAGTCCGCCACCGCCCCACTTATCATGGCTGAACTCAGCGGAGAGTTCATGGCCATCCTGATTAAATTGCTTCAGATACGAAGCACTGATGTCATAGTACGTACCATCCCGGGAGCCCCGGCTTTGATTGGTATAATGTTCAATCTGTGAATTGGCGCTGGTCCATTCTTCATAGTACATTTCGGAGGTGTTGCGCCATTCGCGACTCCCGTAGCGGGTATTCAGCGTCAGTTGGTCGTTTTCGGAGAAATTGTATTCAAAAGCCGCCCGGAAGCCGCCACCTTCACCGCCGCGAACGGAACTTCCATTGGCATCGATAAAATTCGTCGTGCCATTATTCGTTGTTCGTCTATATTCCTGTTGCGTCCCGTCAAAATTACGCTTACGATAATCAAGGTTCAGGGTCAGCGTGTAATCGTCGGTTTTATAGTTGTAGAGAGCGTCCCCGCTGTAGCGATCGTCCCAGCCGGCGCTGAGATCCACCATGCCGCTGCTGCCGACGAATTTCTCTTTCTTGAGCACGATATTGATAATTCCTGACGTACCCTCCGGGTCATACTTAGCCGAGGGGTTGGTGATAATCTCGATGTTCTGGATGGAACTCACGGGAATCTGCTGGAGGGCTTCGTTGCCATCGAGCACAGTGGGGCGCCCGTCGATGAGCACGGTAAAACTTTCGCTGCCCCGGAGGCTGACATTGCCTTCGATGTCCACACGGACCGAAGGGACATTTTCCAGGATGTCTACGGCGGTACCGGTGGCTGTGGTCTGCTGCTGGCTTACGTCGATGACCTTCCGGTCGATCTTATATTCCATAGCTGGCGTCGTCCCCTCGACTACCACTTCCTCACCCGAGTTCAGTGCTGATCGATCCAAATACACCGTGCCGATATTTACCTTGGATGCCCCCGGCTGAATCGCAACATCAGGGAGAATGCGATCGTGAAACCCGATAAATCGGATCTCCAGGAAATATTTCCCGGGCGGCACGTTTTCTATGGTAAACCGACCGGATTCACTGGTGATTGTCCCGTCCACCTGGGAGCTGTCTTGATCAGAATACAGGACGATATTGGCGTATCCCACCGGGGAGTCGGCAACAGAGTCAATCACCGTTCCGGTAACAGTACCTCCGGCGCGACGACCCTGTCCGGGCTGGGCAAACGCCGCAAACCCCATAAATATCAACACCGTAAAAAGAATACTGTATCTATACCTTCTGTCCATGTTTGCCACCTCCATGGCGGAGATTTCATTTGGTTGTATTTCTAATTTCACAGGAATGATAAAAATTGATTCTGTAGAAAATTTGTACGGAATCGGAAAATTATTAAAAGACTGCTGAAAGGTGCTTACTCAGCCTGATGACGATATTGCCAATTAGTTTACTCTCAGGATTTCTCTTTCCTGATCCGGAAACAATGTTGGTTATCATTGTACTTATAAGTGATCTTCAGGTTATTCAGTTCACAGATCTTTTGGACCAACGCTAAGCCCAGCCCGAGGGATTCGTCGTTGCCGCCGTGCTGATAAAACCGCTCAAACAGCTTCTCCTCCGGAAAATCGAGCGGTGAACCATAATTGCAAACCACCAATGACTCGGGAGTAGTTTTCACGCGGATTGGCCCCTCTTCAGAAGCATATCGAATAGCGTTACCCATAAGATTTTTCAGCATGATATCCAGTAAATACGGATCAATTTCGATATAGTGATCGTCGGACAGGTCCAGTTCAATCTCCAGGGACTTCAGTTGAGTAAACTCTTCCACCTTCCGGACGTGCTTCCGGATAACCGGTTGAGTCTGAATGGTCTGGAAATCCTCGAATTCCCGATTTTCAATCTTGGTAATAAGGTTAAGCGTATTCCCGAGTTTGGAGAGGTGATTGGTCTCATCCCAAAGAATTTTGATCTCCTCGCCGTGTCGTTCCATCACTGCATCATCGCTGATGAGATTCTCCACTTTATTTCGGATAACCGCCAGCGGTGTTTGTATCTCATGGGACATATTCTCGGTATATTCCTTCAGGTGCTGATAGTCCTCCTCAATCCGGTCCAGCATCTGGTGGAATAACCGTTGCATTCTGTTGAATTCACGGGTATTCGTTTTCACATTTTCCAGCTGCGTTTCCTGGCCCACTTTATATGTACGCATGGTCTCCAGTATAGCGTTGAACGGCCGAAAGAGAAAACCAGACAGCAGGATGTTAAACAGGACAATGCCCGCTGCCAGCAGAATAAATGCGGGAATCAGCGAGCCGTATATATCGTCCCGGAGCCGGTAATAATCTTCCACCGGACCAGTCACGGAAACTTGATAGGTTGTATCATTCACCGTCGCCAACAACGACTTTTGCCGAAACTGTTCCTGATCGTCGGAAAAAGGATTAGTCATCACCGTATCTTTATACGCGGGATAGGCGGTGGTATCAACTGCGTCCGAAACCTGCCGTACCTGGATGAAATTTTTTAACCGATCTCGGATGTCACCGTCTTCTTTGAGATCCCGCTTGACCCGGTGTTCCCACTTATTGAAATGTATCTCAAGTTCACGATCGATGAACTCATTTGTCTCTTCGGTCAGAAATATGGCGCTGCTGGCGAAAGCGATGAACGTAAAGACCAGATAAATAAACGCCGTTTTCGTTAACAGGCTGAATTCGCGCTTGTTATTCATAGGATCTTCTTCTTTGGATTACTTACGGGTGACGAACTTGTATCCCATGCCGTATTTCGCCTGGATATAATTCTCGCCGCCGGCATCCGTAATCTTTTTCCGCAAGTTCTTAATGTGGTTATATATAAAATCGAAACTATCCGCCTGGTCGATGTGATCACCCCAGAGGTGTTCGGCGATGCTCTCCTTGGTCAGCACCCGATTCGGATTTTGCATAAAATAGACCAGAAGATCGTATTCTTTGCGCGTCAGATCCAGCGGTGTCTCAGCCCAGTACGCCTGGACTCCAATTAAATCAACTTTGAGTTTTTCGTGGTGTAAGCTATTAGTGTTATTAAATTTATTTCGGCGTAAAATCGACCGGATACGAGCATTCAGTTCCGTCTTATGAAACGGCTTGGTCATATAATCATCCGCGCCAAGATTCAGGCCATCGACCTTTTCTTCCACCGAATCCTTGGCAGTCAGAATCAGGATGCCCGTCTCCGGATTTGCTTCCTTCAATTCGCTAATCAGGTCCAGGCCGTTGCCGTCGGGCAGCCCCAAATCCACAATAGCCAGGTCGTACTCATACAGATGGATTTTCTCCTCGGCCTCCTGATAGGTTGTTGCCGATTCCATCACGTAATCATTCTCCTGGAGAAATTCTGTAATGTCATCCACCAGGCGTTGGTTATCTTCGATCAGTAAGAGTTTCATCGTTTTTCAGAGTTTAACATACTCGTGAATTCTGTAGAAAATCTAAGGGGAAAAATCCCATGAATCTATGCCGGTATTTCTATTGCAATATACTGAGATTCAGGGGAGAGACGAGTACATAAATTCATGTTTTGCCAGAGAGTAAAATCCTGTTACTCTTTAATGTATTTGGACGGATAGTCCGAAGGAGGTATCGCCCACAGGCAGTCCTGCGCTTAATTTACCCTGGCTAAAACCAACTCGGCCCAAAATTCCATAGAGTGAGTCCTCTGTTCCGCTCCTTGCCGCATACCCTCCGAATTACCGCCAATTCCGCCTTGACCGGCGCCGGCGTCTCCGGGAGACGCCATACCGCCGGTTCCGGATGCTCCACCGCGAAAGCCGGTTTGGGGATCGCCTCGACGTGAACGCTGAATTTCCGGTAATTCAATGCCTATACCAACAATTTTGTTTGTTTGGCCTGCAAATTGTGAAAATTCAGCCAGAGGAATTTTCCCCTCATAAATAAATTGACCGGAATCCGTATTAATTTGTAGCTGAATGCCACGACGATTTTTAAATACCGGCTCCCTGAACAGGATTTTTTCCTTCCGGTCGCCGGAGAAATCATCACCGAGCGCCTTTTTACCCATTAGCGCAAACTCCATTAATAGTTGATCCGGGATCTGGTCAAAAGAAGGAGTGGACGGATCAGCCATATTTGTCCTGCTGTTGGCACTTTGCTGCAATTTTCTCCGCAATTGAGGGGGCATCGCCGCCATCCCCAGCGGATATCTGAGGCCATACTCCTCGGACTCACCACCGCCGGAATCCAGCCAGATATTCAGCCCGCGCATCACAACCTGTCGGCGTAATTCGTCATCGGTAATTACCGCACAGAAATACAGGTTGTCCTGGTCATTCGCGATGCCGATTCCGAATCCCTCATCGGTAAAATACTGCAGGTTGCCGTCCCAATCTCTGGTATCACCATCTATTGTGTAGGGTTGATCAGCCCACTGACTGGTAAGTTGTGGGTTACTACAGGAGAATACTGCGATTGCTGTAAAAAGAATTATTATTGGAAATCTGAGACGTTTTCGCATGAGACGTTTTACTCCCTAACGTTTATATTGTGGTAAATAGAATTTTCACGGAACGATTTCGATGAATTTGGGAGAGACATGAAACCCGAATCAATGAAATTTTTCAAAAATGCAATGTATCATCTTTGTAACAGGAGGCCTTTATGCTTAAAATTCCCGGGCTCAAATCAACTGTGGTACTTATGATTGTCGCTATTTTTTCATCCAATGTAAAGGGGCAAGACCTGGAAACGGTAAATTCGGTGAACCTGGACAAGTACGTTGGCACCTGGTACGAAATTGCTAAAATTCCCAACCGGTTCCAGAAGAAGTGTGCCAGGAATACTACCGCGACTTACACTCTGAAGGAGAACGGCAAGATTCGCGTCGTGAACGAATGTAATACCGCCGAAGGTGACCGCACCAAAGCAACCGGTGTGGCCCGGATCGTTGATGAACAAACCAATGCGAAACTGGAGGTGAGTTTCGTCAGCATCCTTGGCCTGAATTTGTTTTGGGGAGATTATTGGATTATCGGCCTGGATGAGGAGTACGATTGGGCCGTGGTCGGCACGCCATCCCGGAAGTACGGGTGGATCCTGAGCCGGACGCCGTCGCTTGCGGATTCCGAGATGGACAAGATTCATACAATTCTGCGGGAGCAGGGATATAATCCGGACGATTTTGAGATGACGGAGCAGGATCGGGGCTAAATATTCGATCTCAGTCGTCCCTGCGGGACTATAATTTTCAGGGCTAATTCTAACCCCACCAATAAATTGGTGGGCTGAAGGCATTTGTCCCTCCGGGACTTATAAAGAGAATTATCCGTGTTGTCCGTCCCTAAAGGGACGGATTGCTTTCAGCCCCGGGATTCCCCGAAGGGATCCCAATGGGATATCCCGGGGAATATAAAGTGCCAAAATTTTATCAAGTCCCGCCAGGGACGACCGGCACACAATCACGGAGAAATAAAACATATACATAACGGAGATAAATCATGAACGATGATAAACCAGGCGTCACCGGCGTTGGCGGCATCTTTTTCAAAACTTCTGATCCGGAAAAAATGAAGCACTGGTACAGCGAACACTTGGGATTCGACACGGATGAGTACGGTACCATGTTTGAGTTTCGGCTAGCCGATGAACCGGAGAAAACCGGATACCTGCAATGGAGTCCGTTTCCGGTGGATACGAAGTACTTCGATCCGACGGAGAAGGAGTTTATGGTTAACTATCGCGTGAATCACCTTGAGCAGTTGGTGGAAAACCTCCAGCAAGCCGGAATCGAAATCGTCGGAGAGATCCAGGAATACGAGTATGGCAAGTTCGCCCACATCATGGATCCCGACGGCAACAAGGTCGAACTCTGGGAGCCGGTGGATGAGGCGTTTGAGTAAATGTTAACCGGGTGCGGTTAAAAGTTGTAGAAAGGTGCCATGGAGGGTGTGTGAAGACAATACATCAAGAACACAATGTGCGTCATCCCGAGCGGAGTCCCGCCCTGGCGGGATGTAGTCGAGGGATCTCGTTATCCAAACACCGGAGGTTGGTTCACGAGATTCCTCGACTTGCTTCCGCTCGCTCGGAATGACTTGTCCCTTTTGTCACCGCCCCGCATTCATCCGGGAGGAGTCCCCATTGTGGTATTTCGTTACAAGTAGGGCTAAAAGTATTGATTTCCATCCAACACATGTCGAATTCCAGGATAAGAGTCTCGTGGTTTGAGACGGGCTGTAAACCATTTAGGTGGAGATGGAACAGAGTGGAATCTCAGGGAGTCGTTATGTCATCATTTTCTTCGTCACCCGGTTATAGTACAGCCACATCCCGCCCTGGTAGAAAAACGAAAGTACCATGATTGCAATATAAGTCGTTCGATATGCCTTGGCGATGAGATCATTCAACACGGATTGCTGCGACCCGGCCAGCGCCAGCACGGTCTGCCGGAAGTCCTCGCTGAACGTATTTAGCGGATTCATGGCATCAAAAACGGATAATTGATAGGCTGAGTAGAGCACAATGACGGTGAAAAAGAGAATCTGGCTTGTAAGCAGCCATTTTCTGGCTTCTGCCAGGTCTTCTCCCAACGTTTTGTGCCCCCGGAGTTCGAGCAGACCGGCGGCGGTGATGCCGAGTCCAACCAGAATCCCGTTCAGGCTGAGTGAGAACAGGGAGAGCACCGTACCGATTCCGGCGATCACAGCGATGCTTCCGCCGTTGATCTTTGAAATACGAAGCAGGCGGTTACGTTTTTTCTTGAGTTCTTCTGTATTCATTCTATAGCCCGCGTTGACTTAAGAAAACAAATAATACCCGCTTCAGGGGAAGATTCAAAAGGGAAATTGGTGGACTTCGGGTTATGGCCATTCCAGGGTTATTGATGGGTACACAAATAAACAAGAATCGCATGATCTATTGTACTGGGCAGGACAACTTCACGAGCTTCCTCGACTCACTAGCCCACGCTCGAAATGACTGGATGTTCATGAGCCAGATAGAGTGAGCAATCCCGAGCGGAATCCCGCGATGGCAGGGTGGAGTCGTCTTAATGGAACCAGTCATTTCATGAAAGTGAAAATGCCCCAAAGCAATATTTTTACTGAAACTCAACGTACCCTCTTGTTCTCCCTCTCTTCCAAAGAGAGGACGAGACAACGCTCTATGCTGTAGACTTGTATTCTCCCTTCCTCTTCCGAAGAGGAAGGGAGCCAGTGGGATGGAGTTGTGTAGTAGTGGATGAAGAAAGCCACTAGAGTTCCAAAGTCATCCCCGGCAGGAAGTTAAAAACTTGGTTTAAGAAGTTAAATTTATGAGATCCCTCGACTCGATAGCTCTTGGTCGGAATGACTTGTATCGTTTATTGCAGACTCTCTCATGGGTCTCCGACCCTGAAAGGGTCGATCAGCACCTCCGCCACATACCTCCAGCTGTACTGATGAAAAGCCTATTGTCTTCCCATGATAGCAAGAATAAATTTTACATATGAAATTCAAAGAAGGTAAAACCAGCCAGTATCTTATCACCGGGATTATAGGAATTATTTTACTCGCCGTGATTGTCGGACAAACAGCCGTCATCTACTGGGTAATCAAACAGACAAATCTGTCTGTATTCATCCTGGCTGGGATCGTCATCGTTGGGTTAATAATTATCGTTACTCTCATATTCGTAATAATCGACAGAATCAAGGAAATCGCACAGGAGGATTCCGATGAAACTGGTCAATACTGAAACGATTCCGGGACAGGAATATGAAGCCATCTCGCTGGTACGGGGGTCAATTATTCAGGCGCGGCACGTGGGCAGCGATATTTTTAACGCACTGAAGGGACTAGTCGGCGGAGAACTGACCTCCTATTCCAAGATGATGGAAGACGCCCGATCCAAGGCGACACGCCGGATGGTGGAAGAGGCAGAATCCCTGGGTGCCGATGCCGTTGTGAACGTTCGATACACTACTAGCAGCGTTCGCACCGGTGCCGCCGAGATTCTGGTATTCGGGACGGCGGTGAAGTTCGTAAAATAATCATCTAAGTTCGATCCGTGCCTGACGAGCATGCCGTGACCTGAATTCTACCGTTGAATTCTTCAAATTGTAGGAGGCGATGGTTGCTTAGGGGTATTCATCCAATGGGACGCCAACCAATTTGATGATACCAACTCTGGTTTTTTCTGTACTTTTTGAAAAAAGTACCAAAAACTCGGCTGCGAAAACTGATTTGAAAACACTGGTGATTCGCTCCGGGTGAGAACCAGAACTCCCTCCGGTCAGACAGCTGGTTCTCACTATCCTCCGCTCATCGAGTGTTGGGCAAATCAGTTTTCGAGGCCAAATAGTTGCCTCAGGTTACCTGAAAGAATCTAGCATCTGTAAGACTCGGATCGTCCAAATGCAGTAGTTATACTTTTGATTAACGGTCAAGTGAAAAACGAATTGCCATGGGGAAGGTGACTACTTTTTCAGCCGACGCACCATTGTATGCAGCGATTCAATGGTAAACTCCACACAGTCGTGTTTTCCCTCCGGGATAAACTCCAGATACTCATAGATATCCGATTCCTGTATATTGGCCGCTTCTTCCAGAGATTTATCCTGCAAAAGAAGGGACAGTGCAGACGCCGAAGACAACAATCCGACACAGCCGATATACTGAAATTTTACCTCCCGGAATATATTCCCTGTGAAGTTTGCGTACAGGATCAAAGTATCGCCACAGTCGGACTGGAATGTCATACAAACTGAGGGATTATCGAGGGCGCCCAGGTTGGTTTTATTCAGAATCAGGGAAATTGCCTTGTTGGAATAACCCATCTGCTGGAGGATGATTTTGTGTTTACGAAATACCCGGGATTGTCTTGTGTCAGCAGGGGATATGCTCATGTGAACGTCTCCTGTTTTGAACAGATTCGCTGTTGGCAAGGATATATTGCTGTACCGGCGCGCCGATTCTATCCGCGATGGCTCCGCATTTGATTTTAAAGAGGAAAAAAATGTCGAGAGGCGTTTCGCTGAGAGACTCAAAGTTACCCTGGCCCTTTGCGACAATCATATCGGCCGAGTCAAGCAGCTGTCGCACCTGAGCACTCACTTGATTATAGAGCGTCCCGGGGGCGTCAGTGCCGTTTGAAATAACATTGACGATCCGGGACATGTCAACCTGTTCCGAGTCCTCGACGGTTGCATCGTTTAACACTGGCGCTCCGCGAACGACATAAGTAATCTCTATATCGTATATCGACTGAATGGTCTCTATTAGCAGACGATCCATAACGATTTCGCCAGCGTTGTCTCCCAGATAAACCAGGGATTCGGAACTATTAAGCCGCTCCCGGAAATGGTCGAAATCCTCAATGGCGAAGGTGTTGGAGCACGCCCGCTCCAACTCGCCATCCAGATCGATAAATGCGTCCGCTTTGGCAAAGTCGATAACGTTCCCGGCGATGGCATATCGGATTGCAGTCCTGAGTGGCGCATTGGAGTCCTGAACTTTTCGCCGGATAGAGGGAAGGAGATCAAGCAGCCGCGTATTGAATTCCGTTTTCTCCCGGTGATACGGATCATGCGCGTCGGAGTAGTCTCTTACCATCCGGTGGATAAACTGGCCCACCTCCGGCATGGTGGTCTGCGATGATACTTTGAGCATATGCTCCATGGTCTTTCGCAAAAGATCATACTGGATATCGGTATCCAGGTTTACACGACGGGCGGCTTCGAGCACCTGGCTGAGGGCGCAGGGATAGCATTCGGGCTGGATGTTCATTGGATATCGTACCTCTGGAATTGCGTTGTGTGGATGTGATTCATCGCGTCCTTACATAATTGGTTGATTGGGATTGTCACCTTAGTATCTAACAGGGTAGAGTAAGTTTTGTTATTTTGATAATGATTTTCATTATCTTAAGATAAATTAGAGGAACCGGTCACCGCTGTCAACTGGTATTTCGAACCTCTTATCTGATAGTTAATTCCCCGGCAGCAAATCTGGTGGTGCCTGCGCACATCCGGAATGACACCGCCGAGCCATCTTTGGAAAGAGCAACCTCCACAGCATCAGTATCCAGCGGTATTTCCTGCAAAAATGTGATGTTGTACTGGCGGATACGGTACGGTTGGGCCAGACACCTTTGACACGCCGTCTCCAGATAGTCGATATAGGTGGTATTGTTCACGTGACCATTGGAGTCAAAATCGCCTGATCTGACGGAAATGTCGCATGTGTCCGGATTACGGATATCCGATGGCGGCTTCCAATCTGCTACTGAATTTGTTTCATTTGGAGTTGAACCGCCTATCAGAGAATTCGGAACCGGTTGTGGTTTGCGTCTGTCCAGATTCATGTAGACCCATGCGCTGATCAGGTGCCCGATCCGTTTCTGTCTCAACAGGATATCGTAGTCTCGGTAAAGTCGGATTCCATGTACCCCGACAACCCTGGTTACGATCCGCAGTCTGGCTTCATATTCCGGGTATTCCTTCAATGTAAGACGCATTTTTCTGACGAACCACCCCATCCCAAGTCGTCTGGTGGATTGGATATCCTGTCCCTGCATCTTCCGAAGATTCAGGGTTACCTGGTAGAGATGACAAAATAATGCGCCAAGTCGGATGTGCAGATCCGGACCGACGTCACTATAGGCGATCCGAATTCCAGCCGAATACTGAGAAGCACCCTGAGTCTTCATGTGCGAAATTTTTTGAAAATGAATATCATAATCAATAATATAGTCTCATTTTCGCGCCGCCACAACCGGAGAATCAGGTTTAAAAGATAAGGAAGAGTCTTGGTATACCAGGATTACATAGAAGTTTTGTTGAATATTTCTCTTGACAAGTGGATACATTAACTGTACTTTCCCATCAGATAATGAAAATCATTCTCATTAAATATTATGGCTGATAACTGGTATAAAACGCAACTGAAAGAGCAGGATGTCCGGTTGACCGACGGCCGGCAGCTGGTGCTGGATATTCTAATGGATAACCAGAGCGACCACCTGACGGTGGAAGATATCTACGTCCTGGCCCACGAGGAAAATCCATCGCTGGGAATGGCAACAGTGTACCGGACGGTGGATCTGTTGGTGAAGCATGGGATTGCACAAAAGTTCGAATTCGGCGAAGGGAAAGCCCGGTACGAGTTGGTTCCCAAGCCTGGTGACCCCGGACATCACCACCATTTGGTCTGTAAAAAATGCAAGAAGATTGTGAACTACGATGACTTCCTGGAGGAAGAAAAATCGTTCTTAAATATGGTGGAAGAAGGGTTGTCCGACAGATACAACTTTGAGATAGAAGACCATATGATACAGTTTTATGGTTACTGCAGAGATTGCGACGGAGTTTAAAAAAATTTGCCTATCAAATGATAATGATTATCATTACACAAAGAGAGGGAGGTGAGAATCATGCCAGGAGGAGATAGATCAGGACCGTGGGGCGAAGGGCCGATGAGTGGCAGAGGCGCCGGCTGGTGCCGTGAAGGAGACCGGCCGGGTTATGCATCAGCGCCGGGCTTTGCCCGTGGCCGCCGCTGGTTTGGTGGTTTCGGACGTGGCCGGGGATTCGGACGAGGATTTACCGGATTCTGGCGGAACCGGGGTGATGAACCGAAAGAGGAAAACCTGAGACAGGAAGCGCATGCGCTGAAAAACCGGCTGGATGAGCTCGTGGAATTAATACACGAGTTCAAGAGCGAACGGAAGACGAAAGAATGAATCCCGCAAAGAGAACTATGCCGCCATAATGGGATGGTTCTCCGGATGGCGGGATAATCCGTAACTAACACAATAGGAGAGAACATGCGAATCGCAATCGCCACCGATGGGGGTATCGTATCACAACATTTCGGACGGTGCCGGTACTACACGGTTATTGATGTTGAAGAGGGGGATGTCACGAAACGGGAAAGCTTGGAGAATCCGGGGCATCGTCCGGATTTCCTGCCGAGGTTTCTGAACGAGCACGGTGTAGACTGCATCGTGAGCGGCGGAATGGGACGGAAAGCGCAGGCCCTCTTTTCCCGGTTCGATATCGACGCTGTCATCGGCGTGGAAGGTGATATCGAGGCAGTCATTGACGCCATCCTGAACGATGAGCTTAAGGACGGCACCAATCTCTGCAGCCCCAAGCATGAACATGCCGGACATTCCCATGGGCAATGCCATTGAGACAACCTGTGAATCAATTCAGTCGAGGATAATATGAAGGTCTGTATTCCAACCAAGGGTGAGACGTCGGACGCCACTGTTGACAGCACATTTGGCCGATGCCAGTACCTGTTGTTCGCGGAGACGGAATCCGGCGTAACCTATCAGCACGAAAATAAACACCGTGAGGCGAACAGCGGCGTCGGAACCCAGGTTGCTCAGGCCGTCGTTGCCGAGGGGGCCGAGGCAGTTATCAGTCAGGAGATCGGGCCAAAAGCCCAAAAGGTGCTCCAGGCGGGAAACGTCAAGGGGTATCATGCCGAGAAGGCACGAGTACAGGAGGTGCTTGACCTGCTGAAACAGGGTAAACTCGAACCGCTGTATTAGCCGATGATTATCGCAGTTGCCAGCGGAAAGGGCGGTACGGGGAAGACCAGTGTTGCAACCAGTCTTGCCCTATCGTTACCCGACGTGCAGTTTCTGGATTGCGACGTGGAAGCGCCGAACAGCCATATCTTCCTGAAGCCGGAAATCACAGAAGAGCGGGAATCGGTGATTCTCGTGCCGGAAATCGATGAGAATCGCTGCGACAGCTGTGGGATTTGCCAGAAGATTTGCGAGTTTAACGCCCTGACAGTGATACCCGGAATGAACGGGGAGAACGGCAAGATGCTGCGGTTTGACAGCCTCTGTCACGGCTGCGGCGCCTGTGCCGCACTGTGTCCGCAGAAGGCAATAAGAGAGGTACCTAGAGCTATCGGTACTGTTCGGTTTGGACAGTCGGAAAACCTGGCAGGTGATCCCATAGATGTCGTCTCGGGATCGCTCAACGCAGGCGAAACCCTGTCCCCGCCGGTCATCCGGGATGTCCGATCCCACACAAATCAGGATAAAACGGTAATAATCGATGCACCGCCCGGAACGTCGTGTCCAGTGGTGGCCAGCCTGAAGGGGGCAGATTACTGCATCCTGGTGACGGAACCGACGCCATTTGGTTTGCATGACCTCTCCCTGGCTGTGGAACTGAATCAAGATCTCGGCATTCCCATGGGCGTTATTATCAACCGGTCCGATTTGGGGGATACAGCCGTGGAAGACTTCTGCTATCAGCATGATATTCCGGTGCTGCTGAAAATCCCCTTCCGCAAGGAAATTGCCCGTGCCTACGCCGGAGGCAAACCGCTCGTATCCCTGGAACCAGAATACACCCGCTATTTAGAACGCTTATTTCAACCACGTGAATTGATGAAAGGATAAACCATGGACAACGCAGCATCTGACGTAATTGTAATCGGCGGTGGCCCCGCCGGAGTAATAACTGCCCTGACAGCCCTGCGCTACTATCCGGACAAATCCGTTACGCTAATCAAAAACCAGGAAGTCGGTATAATCCCGTGCGGGATCCCATATATGTTCAACAGCCTGGATTCCCCGGACGATAACAAAATGGGCATCGGCGCGCTGGAATCGAACGGTGTGACCGTTTTAACGGACGAGGTTACACAAATTAACCGGAATAATAAGAATATTAAAACTACCGCCGGTAAAGCACTCAGCTATGAAAAACTGGTACTGGCCACAGGTTCCAAGCCGGTTGTTCCACCGATTCCCGGAGCGGAATCCGACCGGGTATTTCCTATTAAAAAAGATATCGGGTTCATGAAGAGCCTGGTTGAAAAAATTAAGGAGGCCGATTCCGTCCTGATTGTCGGCGGAGGATTTATCGGTGTGGAACTGGCTGACGAGATCGCCGGGCTCGGCGATGTGGACGTTCACCTGGTCGAAATGTTGCCAGATCTGTTGGCGAACAGTTTCGATGCCGAATTCGGAGCCATGGCAGAAGAAAGGCTTCTACAGAAGCAGGTGAACGTCATCAAAAATACCCGGGTGGAAGAGTTTGCCAGCAATGGAAAACTCACAGCGGCCAAATTATCCAACGGGGAGACTATCTCCATCGATTATGCCATTATCGGAATCGGCTCCTCGCCGAATACTTCGCTGGCGGAGAACGCCGGACTGAATCTGTTTGACGGTAGCGGAATCTGGGTGGACGAATACATGCGTACCACGGACCCTGACATCTTTGCCGTTGGCGATTGTGCGGCAAAGCGCGACTTCTTTACCCGCGCCAAAACCTCGGTAATGCTTGCATCGACGGCGACGGCGGAAGCACGGATTGCCGGCGCGAACCTCTATCGGCTGAAGGTGGTACGCGAAAATAAAGGGACGATCGCCATCTATTCCACTTATGTGGATGGACTGGTCCTGGGATCGGCCGGATTGACCGAACGAACCGCCACCAGGGAGAATTTTGAGGTGATCACCGGCCGGGCAGAGGGCCCGGATAAGCATCCCGGAAAACTGCCCGGCACGAACCAGTGTAAGGTGAAATTGATTTTCTCGAAAAACTCAGAAACGATTATGGGAGGGCAGGTCGCCGGCGGGCCGGCCGCAGGGGAGATGATTAACATCATCGGCGCCGCCCTTCAAAAGCGGGCGTCCCGAACCGAATTCGAGACCATGCAGATGGCGACTCATCCCTACCTGACTGCGGCGCCAACGCAATATCCGATAGTGGTCGCAGCGCAAAACGCAAGCTATGAATAATTGCAGCAGGATTTCGATGAATCTCCCTTCATCGATTGGTTGGTTGCGGAGAAAGCGTCCCGGATTTCCGGGGCGCTTTTTTCTCCGTAGGGAGCAATAACGATATGAAAAAAATTGCAATCATTAGCGGCAAGGGCGGCACCGGAAAGACTTTTCTGACTGGTGCGCTCACGGCGATTCCGAAACACCAGGTGATCATCGATTGCGATGTGGATGCCTCGAATCTGTATCTCATGCTGGAGCCCAGCGATGGAGAAGGCCGTGAATTCTATGGTGGAAAGGTTGCGGAAATCGATTCTGACCTCTGTATCGAATGCGGGATCTGTCGCGATAAGTGCAGGTATGATGCCATCCTGCCCGGGTACACCGTCGATCCCTATCTCTGCGAAGGGTGCAGCCTGTGTATGCATCTATGTCCGGTCGATGCGGTGGAGATGGTGAAAGAAAAAGCCGGATATGCGTATCAGGCGGAGACGTCTTTCGGCCCGTTCAGCTACGCGGAAATGACACCCGGAAGCGAAAACTCCGGCAAGTTGGTCGCAGAACTGAAGCGAACCGCAAAGAAAACCGGTGAGGAGACCGGGGCTGACTTTATGCTCCTGGACGGCCCGCCGGGCACCGGCTGTCCGCTGATTTCCACGGTCGCGGGATGCCACGCAGCGATCATTGTGACCGAACCGACCCAGTCCGGGATGCACGATCTGGGGCGGGTGTATGACGTCCTGAAGAAATTCAGGACAGCGGTCGGCGTGGTCATCAATAAATACGATTTGAGCCTGGAAGAGTCCAAAGATATAGAGGCGTTGTGCGAACACCTGGATATTCCGGTCATCGGGAAAATCCCGTATTCCACCGTCATCGCAGAGAAAATTTCCCGGGGGGATTGTACGTCAATGGAATTCAACGGCGTCCTCCGTGAGGAGATTGAACGGATTTGGGCGGGGATATTAAGATTGGTAGAGTGATAAATGCATTTCATATCCGATTGATTACGAGATTTTTCGACTCCCCCGATAAATCGGGGTTGCTCGAAATGACTCACCTTTCCCAGTCATCCCGAGCGGAGGTTCAGGAGAACCGAAGCCGAGGGATCTCGTGAAGCGAAGCACCTGAGAGTAAGGAAATTGATAGAAACAAAAATATATCACCAATGCCAAATAAAATGACACTTCTGGATGCAAAGACGAACGAGGAACTCCGCGTGGTCGACATCATGGCCGGCTGCCGCATGCAGCAGTCGCTGGCCCACTTGGGCGTTGAGATCGGTTCGCTGATCCGTATCCGCCGTAACGCACCATTCTCGGGGCCGTTAATCATAAATTGCAACAGTGCGGAGACCGCTATCGGTCGCGGCATTGCGTCCAAAATCTTTGTGGAGCCTGCCACATGAAAATCGCGGTACTCGGCCCGCCAAACGTGGGGAAAAGTACTATCTACAATGCAGTAGCAGGCTATAAATCCGTTTCATCGAATTTTTCCGGTACGACCATTCAATACGAGAAGAGCACCGTCAGGCTGAACGGAATGGTCGCCGAACTCATCGACTTTCCCGGGTGTTATTCCCTGTCTCCTGTGGATGACATCTCTGCGGAAGTCAGCGACTTTTTAATTACAAATTCCATTGATGTGATTGTCTCAGTGGTCGATGCCGGTCACCTTGAGCGCACGCTCCCGCTGACGCTGGAACTCCTGGAACTCGGGAAACCGGTTGTGGTAGCGCTCAACATGATTGACGAAGCGCGAGCTTCCGGAATCGAAGTGGATGCAGATGTGCTGAGTACCACGCTGGATACGCCGGTTATCGAAACCGTCGCCTCTAAAAATATTGGCGTTCGAGACCTGTTTCGGGAGGTCAAATCTGTGTATTCCCGCCTGGAAACCGGAAGAAGGAAATTTCCGGTGTATTCTTCCGATGTGGAAGAAGCGCTGAAAGAAATCGAGAAGGCGATTGCCGGAAACTATCCGGAGCAGCCGGTGCATTCACGATTCGTTGCCGTCAATCTTTTGGAGAGGAACACAGATTTGCTCCGCCGTATTGCCGGCATACATCTGAACGGCCTGACCGAAAAAATTGAAGAGATCCGGAAGAATTTATCCACCGGCGACAGGTTGCCTGACACCTTCATGATTTCAGAGAGAAATGCCATCACCTGCGAACTGGCTGGCTCCGTAACCCGCCGGTCGGAGTCCCCGCCTCACTGGCGGGATCGCCTGGATAACGTGTTTCTCCATCCCCGCTGGGGATATGTGTTGCTCGGCCTGGCACTTGCCGGCGTGTTTTACTTTGTGTTCGGCGTCGGTTCGTATCTCGAAGAACCGCTGCTTGACGGATTCCAGGCGTTGGAACCGGTGCTGGTTGACCAATTTCCCAGAGAAGGCTTAATCTATACGCTACTCAATGGTGCCCTGGCGGGAATCAGCGGCGGCCTGGCAATCGTATTGCCGTATCTGATCCCGTTCTTTCTGATCCTCGGCTTCCTTGAGGATGTGGGCTATCTGCCGCGGGTGGCTTTCCTGATGGATACCTTTATGCACAAGATTGGAATACACGGTACAGCAATTATGCCGATAGTTCTTGGTTACGGTTGTACGGTGCCAGCGCTGTTTGCCACGAGAATTCTGCCGGGTAAGCGGGACAGGATTATCTCAGCAGTGATCGCATCTCTCATTCCGTGCTCCGCCAGAACGGTGATAATATTCGGACTGGTGGCGTATTACCTCGGTGCTCTGGCAGCTATTGGCATCTACCTGCTAAACATAGTCGTGATTGTACTCGCCGGACGATTCATGTCCACGTTAATGCCGTCCATCACCCCGGGGATGATTATGGAAATGCCGCCGTACCGGCTGCCTTCGCTGAGCAATTTAGTGAAGAAGGTCTGGTTCCGGATCCGGGAGTTCGTCATCATCGCCTGGCCGCTTCTGGTGGCAGGAAGTGTGGCACTGGCTGTGGCGCAGTACTATCACTGGGACAGCCTGTTTAACATCGCATTATCGCCGCTGACCGGTATCCTGGGATTGCCCGCTGTGTTGGGGACTACATTAATTTTTGGCGTTCTGCGCAAGGAACTCTCCCTGATTATGCTTGTGCAGGCCATCGGAACCGCCAACGTAATCAGCGTATTGAGCGCCGGGCAAATCCTGACTTTTACGGTATTTGTAACCTTCTATATCCCTTGTCTTGCGACTCTGGCCGTGCTGTACAAGGAGTTCGGCATCCGGTGGACTCTGAGCATCGCCGGCGTCACGCTGGGTATCGCCACCTTTCTCGGGATTGGAACCAGATTGATTTTTGGAGGATGAATGATATGAGCAGATCTTCCCGGTTGCGGATATATCCGGATCATGTTTTACGCGAACACGCATTGCCCGTTACAAATATTACCGACGAGCTCCGTACACTGGTTGATGAAATGATTTTGCTCATGGATGCATACCAGGGGATCGGATTGGCGGCTCCACAGGTCGGCATATTGCAGCGGTTGATTGTGATCAAAGATGAGGACGAATTTCTCACCCTGGTTAATCCGGAAATCCATCACCGGGAGGATAAGTACCAGCTGGAAGAGGGATGCCTGAGCCTGCCGGGGATCCAGGTGAATGTGACCCGAGAGTATATCATTCAGGTGGAGGCAATGGATATTTCTGGAAATCCTCTGGAATTCGAAGCCGAAGACCTGCCGGCGAGAATTATCCAGCACGAGGTGGATCATCTGGACGGAGTACTGATTATCGATCATGCTTCCACGATAGAGAGGCATTTACTGAAACGACAGCTACGGGAGTTAACGCAGGAGCAGTGAACAAATTGGCTTATTTTCCGTTATCCTTTCCGGATAATTTCAACCGGGCAGTTTGCGGCAATGGTTCTATATTCTATTTGACTAGCCCCGCCATGAATGGCGGGGGAGAGAATTAGTTCAAAACTTGTAATAGAAATTCGCAATAGGGTACCAGCGTGTCGGGTTATAATAGAGCATGCATGAAGAAAATTTTATGTAGAGACGTTCCATGGAACGTCTCTACATGCAATAATATCAGCAGGTTATCAACCATTTGATTGATTAGCGGATTTTTAGGACGATTGAGAATAAATTCTATTGACACAGCATTCCCACACACCCTCCATGGCACGTCTCTCCCCACCGACAACTCGAATTGTATGCGGACTCGATTTGACAGGATAACTTTCGAACAGCTGGAGAACCTCCTCTTTCTCCTGGCGTTGGGCAGATACCCCGAGATCTCTGCCTCGGAGTAGTTCATTTGGAAACAACAGAATAAGCTTATTTACTCACCGTAAGACTGCGTTGCAGTCTGTTCGAGATTATACCGTGATTCCAAAACAGTATTGATTAGCGGGTAATAGTATTCCCAGAAGAACCGCCGGCGATCGCTCGCATTTGTGGAACTGTATAAAAATTTCCTGAATCTCTGAATGCCGTACAGCCTTGAGAGGAACGGCTCCACCGGATTATCGGCAAAATCACCGGCAAAGTAATAGTATGTATAATCGCCGGGAAAGTGTGCAATTGTCGGGGAATATCCCCAGATTGAAAACCGCGGAAAGTATTGGCGCCACATTGACCGAGGAGCGTGGGCGATTACGGCAGGGAATGCCTCTGGTAATTGATTGGTCTGCATTACCTGCTTCCCGAGTGCAGTGAGATCCAGCCGGTACTCCGAGATGACTTTGTTTCTGGAATCTGTGGTAACGATATCAAACCAAAACGGATACGGGACTGAACCTGATACGTCGTACTCTTCCCGGTATTCCGCCGCTGTCTCGATGACCGGAACCGGAGTATTTAGATGCGTCCGGTGTTCCAGAATGCCCAGCCTGCCATCTCCATGGACAAATACAATCCCGGATTGGCTGAACGGCCACTCACCATTATGTTGAGCCATATAATTTGTTATAAGCCACTCCGGAATTTCCGCATTTGCCAGGGTATCCAGCGATTCGAAATACCGGCCTGTCCAGCCCGTCCATCGGATGCCGAACAGGCGTTCAACCTGCACCCGGAGCGTTGGAGAAGTCGGTGGCGACAGGGTATTAAATTCCATCATAATGAGTTTATGATGTCGCTTCATTTTACGCAATAGTGTGACATCGTTCTGATGCAGTCCGCCGTAGACTAATGAGGGGGCCTCAATAAGGTGGCGAATCGAATGCCAGTCATCGTTATAAATTCCATAGGTATCTGTGAAATAGGTTCCGGAAGCGTGCCGGGCTATACTGTCCAGGGCTGCCTCTTCTGTATTCCGGAAATCCCGGATATTGTATCCACCTTCCTTCTTTGGGAAAAAACCGTAATAATCAGTAGCTGGCCTGTACAGATTGCCGGCACCATCTGTATATTTATTATTGATTACTATCTGGATAAAAGACCGATGCTCAGTCCGTTCCTGGGTCGGAACGGTTTTGTCGAGGATAAACAAGTCGAGTGGTTTTCCGGGCATTATGGACCATCCGATCCACATCCAGAATGGCAATAGAGCAATGAAGAATACCAAAAAAATTAAAAGACGTCTGACCATACATATAATTTAGATACCATTGTTCGGAAAGCAAGAATATCAGTCGATTATCGTGAGATACGAAATATCATAATGGGGATATGGTACTTTGGAAGTTCATTGGGTCTATTTTATATTTTATGACTTTGCGACGACTACCATACTAACATGAGGGATATAGATGCTTAAACAGGGGATACTGACCGTTTTGGTGCTCTCCGTCTTTTTTAGTTGCGCCAAGACGTCTAAGATACAACGGTTGAATTCTGTTGTTGAACAAACCGGCGAAAAATATGCAGCAGATTCTCGTGTTGAGGTTTGGGATGTCACCGGGGAACTTGATGGTAACGGGATCACCGTTGGAGGTGAAACGACTTCTCCGGAGGGTCTGGAAGCGCTGAAAATTTCGCTGGGAAATACTTTCCCCAATACCCAGAAAAGGTACGATGTTATTGTATTACCAGATCCTGCACTCGAAGATGAAACGTCCGGATTGATCCGGGTGGGTATTGCTCAGGTTCGTCGGGAGCCGTCCCACCAGTCGGAGCTAATAACGCAAGGGGTGTTAGGTGCACCGGTCACGCTCCTGAAAAAATCTGAAGATCATTACTACATCCGAATGGAAGACGGATACCTGGGATGGGTCGATACATTCTCGGTCGTCACTGGCGACAGCGAAATGATATCAGACTGGAATACATCGTCATTAGCGGTCTTCAAGGAAACACACGGAACTGTCTTAACGGAACCCATGGCAAGCAGCGCTACCGTCGCAGATATTCTGTTAGGCGCCAGGGTGCAGGTGCGGGACCGGAGCCCCCGCTGGGCATTTGTGGGATTACCCGATGGACGGATGGGATTCGTCCCCAGGGATGACCTGATTCCCATGGAGGATTTCCGGAAGATGGAGCCAAGTCACGATGGGATAGCCAACCAGGCGAAGGAACTGCTTGGGGTGAGTTACCTCTGGGGCGGTACAACGTCAGCCGGATTCGACTGCAGCGGATTTACCCAGACCGTGTATCGAATGAACGGGATACATTTGCCCAGAGATGCGAATATGCAGGTGAACCGAGGTGTGGAAATTGATACCTCCAACGGATTGGCAAGCCTCCACGTTGGGGATCTATTGTTCTTCGGGAGCGAACCGGGAAAAATTACCCACGTGGGAATTTTACTTGGTAACCAGGAATTTATCCATGCCTCGGGTATGGTGAAGATTAACAGTCTCGATCCCGAAGCCTCAAATTACAATAAGTACAGACATAATACCCTCCAGACAGTCAAGCGTCTGTTCTGAGATTAACCGACCCCCGGATAGCCTAAGTGATTTCACTTTTTTTAAGCGTTGCCTGCTCCGTACTTATTGCATTCATCCTGAAAATTAACGAAGTCCGGACCGGGAACCGGATTGTTGTTCTTGCGGGTAATTACCTGGTCGCAACGGGGATTAGTTTCGTCACCTGGCAGGTCAATCCCGTTAAGGTCGCCCAGCTTCCAAACACCATATTTGCATTTGCCGTTTTCGTCGGGGTTGGATTTGTCATCGCGTTTTTTGCCTACATGAAGTCCGTCAATAAAGCTGGTGTGGGTTTTGCCACCTTGGTCGCCCGACTCTCGATTGTACTGCCGCTTGTCTTATCCGGGGTGTTTTATTCCGAATCTCCGGATGTCTCCCAGTGGATTGGTATCGCGCTGACATTTATCACCATCGCTGTGTTTGCGCGGTCCATGCAGTCTGACAAAACCAAGGAATGGAACCGGGAAAGCATCCTGTACTTATTTTTATTATTTACTGTTCTGGGATTGAATGACTTCGCTATGAAGATATTCCGGGAATGGCTGCCGGGAGGAGACCGGGGGCAATTTTTGCTCGTGCTGTTCGGGACGGCGACCTTGTTTACCTGGGGTATTGTAGCCATCAGAAAAATGCGGGTCACGTGGTCTGATCTTCTTCTGGGTGTCATATTGGGGATTCCGAATATGTTTGCCTCCTTTTTCTTGATTGATGCGCTCCACCAATTACCAGGTATCGTTGTTTATCCGCTGGCAAATGTAGCGATCATCGGGTTTACAGTGCTCGGAGGTATCGTCATCTGGCGGGAACGGATTAACCGACTTGGGTGGATCAGCCTGGGGCTGGCTACGATAGCAATCGTATTGTTATCAATGTAAGGTAATTTGTCTTGTAGCGCCGTCGGGGTATCGCAACTTTGGTCTGATTTACTAAGTGCCATCAAAACCGTATTCCATGGATTATTAACTTTTTTACGCGATTTGTTTAGAGATATCAACTCAAACTAACCGTACGAACCCTTCTATCCGAATAAAGGAGACAGACCTTCGTAACCTGGCTGAACTGTCTTCAGACAAATAGTACCGTTCTTCTTTCCTTTCCCTCCCAGGGCGGACTATCGAGTATGATTCCTGGATAAAGCATTGCAAAGGTTTCTCGATTCGACTTCCTCCGGTCTGTTGAAAAATCCATCGGCGTATTTCGCGTAATGTTGTTGAATTATACAACTTTGCCCGTTGAATAATTCAACGCACTGTAAATATATGAAATTCAATGATTTAGACAATTTATGGAAACCCGCGTCGAATTAGTGTTGAATTATTCATCGTTCCATAGGATGCATTGTACAGTATTTCAACGCCGTGTGAAAATTTTAAGTAGTTGTTTTACATAAACATAAGTGGGTTAAAAAATAGGATGATAATATGTGGCACGGTGATTGAATTAATATTGGGCGGAATGACGAGAGACAGAACAGAAAGAGGCGTTCACATGAAAAACAGCAAACACCAATTTAATCAATCACAAAGGAGTGAGCCATGGTCGTAATATTTGTGGCGGCAACCATCATTGCCTTGTTAGCCATCGATTATTTCTTTATTCATCCCAAACGGGTTCAGAAGGCTGAAGAGATGTCTATCGGTGAGTTGATCCCACTGTCGAAAACGCTGCGGGATATCCCGGCCGGCGTCTTTTTGCAGCCCACGTTTACCTGGACAAGGGTCAAGGAGGACGGAACACTGGTCCTCGGCCTGCATCCCCTGATCCTTGGGCTAATTGGCCCACCGTACGAAATCGAGCTGCTCCAGGATAAGGAGTATGTCGAAAAGGGCGATCCCCTGCTGAGAGTGATCAAAGATGGTCGCCAGGTGACTATCGCATCGCCGGTCGCCGGGGAAGTGATGAAGTATAATCAGGCTTTGTTGGGCGAAACAGACTGGGAAAATCTGAACATGAGTTGGCTGTACCGGATTAAACCGCAGAACATCAGCGCTGAGCTGAATAACTGGCAATACTCGGAAGATGCCGGCCAGTGGATGAACCAACGGTTCCAGGACGTCAAGTCGTTTGTCTTTGATAAACTGGCACCCACCGATGTCGGTATGACGATGGCTGACGGTGGCGACATGCCTGTAGGCATTCTCTCCAAACTGGATGACCAACAGTGGAATGAGTTCAAAGACCAATTCTTACGGTAGCAAATACTGATAACTGAAGGACGGAGGTAACGAATGTCATACGGAATACTATTCGACACCACTCAGTGCGTCGGATGCGAGGGGTGCATGTATGCATGTCGGGAGAAGAATGATCTGCCGGAAAATACTGAATACAAGCTTTCTTCGAAAAATTATACAGTCGTCAAGAGTAAAAACGATGTCTATTACCGTCAAATGTGCATGCATTGCGAAGATCCGGCCTGTGCTTCTGCCTGCCCTGTGGCCGCCCTGCAAAAAACGGAAGCGGGGCCGGTCGTTTACGATCCTGATGCCTGCATGGGTTGCCGGTACTGTATGGTCGCGTGCCCGTTTAATGTACCAAAGTATGAATGGGGCAGCGCCAATCCGGTAGTCTCCAAGTGCGTGATGTGTTATGACCGGGTAGCCGAGGGTGAAATGCCGGCTTGTGCCGAAGCGTGCCCGACCGGTGCAACGACCTTTGGCAAACGCGATGACCTGCTGAAGGAAGCGCATCGCCGGCTCGAAGAGAGTCCGGATATGTACTACCAGCATGTTTATGGTGAAAAAGAGGCTGGAGGTACATCTGTACTGTATCTCAGCAGTATCCCGTTCCCGGAACTCGGTTTCGAAATGGGCGGCTACTACAAACAGGCATTTCCGGAGTATACCTGGAAGGTGATGAAGGAAATCCCCAATATCGTGGCGTTCGGCGGTATTTTTATGTTTGGACTGTGGTGGATCATCAATCGTCGAATGGAGCTGGAAGATGACCCCATGCCCATGCATTCTGATGGAAAGGAGTTAAAGTAATGGAACTTGGTGCACTGAAAGATAAATATATAGGGAAAATTACCTTCTGGAAGGCGGTGTTTTTCGTCGTCGTTGCAGTTGGTTTGTACTCCACATTTGTCCGGTACTTCTTTGGTCTTGGCGCATCCACAAATCTGTCCGACCAGTTCCCATGGGGACTCTGGATTGGATTTGACGTAATGACCGGTGTCGCCCTGGCTTCCGGTGGATTTACGCTGGCCGCAGTAGTTTATATCTTCAACATCAAACAGTTCAAGCCCGTGATTCGCCCGGCAATTTTAACGGCATTCCTGGGATATATCCTCGTAATTGTCGGCATCCTGTTTGACCTTGGTAAGCCATGGAACATCTGGCATGTCATGGTTATGTGGAATCCCCACTCAGTGATGTTTGAAGTGGGATGGTGTGTCATGCTGTATACGACGGTCCTGGCATTGGAGTTTAGTCCGGTAGTGTTCGAAAAATTCCGCCTGGAAAAACCGCTGAAGATCATAAAGAGCGCCACCTTCGTACTGGTAATACTCGGGGTGATCCTCTCGACGTTGCATCAATCTTCACTGGGGTCGTTGTTCCTGATTGTTCCGGAAAAACTTCACCCGTTGTGGTATAGCGCCTTGCTACCTGTCAACTTTTTCTTCTCAGCGGTTATGGTGGGATTTGCCATGGTGATATTCGAATCCTATCTCAGTTCCAGGGCCTTTAACAAGCGCCTGGAAAAACCGTTGCTCATGGAATTGGCGCGTGGGGCAGTTTTCCTGATTATGATGTACCTGATATTGAAGTTTATTGATTTTGCCCGCAGAGATGCCTTCGGTTATTTGTTTGAGCCTACCTTTGAAACCCTGATGTTCTGGCTGGAAATCGGTCTGGGAGCAATTGTTCCCATGATATTACTGGCCATTCCCAAAATCCGGCGCAACGAGACCGCATTGTTCTGGGGGGCAACCTTGGTGGTCGTGGGGGTGGTGATGAACCGCCTGAATGTCGCAATCACTGGAATGCAGGGTGCTGCCGGCACCACCTATTATCCCAGCTGGATGGAAGTCTCCATTACACTTATGATTGTGGCACTGGGCTTTGCGGCGTTTCGGATGATTGCCAAGCATTTTCCGGTATTCGAGGCGACCGAACCAATTCCTGCTTCACAGCAGGTTAAGGTAAAAGTTTCGGTGAAATCGAAGCAGGCATTGATGGAATCAAGTTAAATTTTTCCTGAGAAAAGAGGGCCGTGGAGTGGACGAACAACAATCACATTCACAGGAAAACAGACAAAATCTGCCGTGTATCTGGATGATGGCCGGTGTGCTGAATCATAAAATTTGCGACCGGCAGTACGACTGCGAGCATTGTGAATTAGATAAAGTACTCAGAGGAGTTACCGATCATCCGCCAGGTGCTTCTCTGGAAGATACCGTCCGAACGGAGTCACGCCCGGCTCACCGGATGGGAGGACTTGTTGAGGATCGATTGCAGGAATATCTGTCGCAAATTGTTGAAGGAAGTCGGTTGTATCTGGATAGGTGCTACAGCGGTTCACATTTCTGGATTTATCCGGATTCCGAGGATGTGCTTGTCCTCGGACTGGATATGAATATGGTGAAATTACTGTATCCGTTGGATGACGTGGTTCCACCTGAACCGGGAACGCATCTCCGACAGAATCAGATGTGTGCCCTGCTCATACGAAAGGAGATGACTATTCCACTGCACGTGCCGCTGAAGGGCGAAGTCATAGCGACCAATGTATCATTTGCGGAAGCGTTACAGTCCGGATCATATGAAACGGATACATGGTTGTTTAAGATGACGCCTGCCCAACCGGTGAAAAATATTAACGACCTCTGCAGCGGCACTCAAATGCTCCAGGGCTATGTTCGCAAACTCAACCTGATTAAACGATACCTGCGAAATGCGTTATCTCAATCAGCCGTCAGCGAAGTTGGAATGACCATGGCGGATGGCGGCGAGGCGCAAATGGATCTGGAGGTTGTGCTCGGGGCTGAGTCGTACAAAAAGTTAATTCAGGAAATTTTCCACAACTCCTGAATTTAAATTGGTACCTTCTGGATACTACAATCCCCCCGGTTGCTCCTGTGCTATCGGGGGGATTTGTATTCGGTCTGCCAAGCAACATTTTTCCTTGACTCCAAAAAGATTGATCCGTATTCTCTAATTCTTATGAAGACCGAATCAAATATTAAGCGACATCATCACTCTCATCATTATACGTTGGAGGTGCCACAGCGCCTGCAAAGCCGATGAGGTGATGCACGAAAAGCAATTTTACCCCGGATTTGCGGTGAGTGGTCACTGAGAATCCGGGGTTTTTTTATACCCTGTATTTTCCCTCAGCCCACCTCCCTTTCCGGAATCTGATGAATTGCCTCAGATATTTTTATGTACAAGAGAATTAGGATCATAAGTAAGAGAAAGAGTAGGAAATACCCTCCTTCGCAAAAGCTTTGGAGGACGGACTTTAACACGATAACACTGGACTAATGGAGGATATTTTAATGCAACTCAAACTCGGACTACCCAAGGGCAGTTTGCAGGAATCCACGTTTCAACTCATGCGCCTGGCCGGATTTAACTTTTATTCAAATAGTCGAAGCTATTTTCCCAAGTGCGACGATCCCTCTATCGAGGCGATGTTACTGCGGGCCCAGGAGATGGCAACATACGTGGAAGACGGTGTCCTGGATGCCGGTCTCACGGGAAAGGACTGGATAGAGGAGCGAGACGCCGACATTGTGGAAGTCAGTGAGCTGGTGTATGCCAAAAGTAGCTTTTCTGCTGTCCGCTGGGTGCTCGCGGTACCGAACGATAGCGATATTCAATCTGTTCAGGACCTGCAGGGAAAGCGAATTGCCACTGAAGCAGTAAACCTCACGAAAAAATATCTGGCGAAAAACGGCGTGGATGCGGAAGTGGAATTCTCCTGGGGTGCCACGGAAGTTAAAGCCCCGAGTCTCGTAGATGCTATCGTGGAACTCACCGAAACGGGCAGTTCGCTGCGCGCGAATAATTTGCGCGTCGTTGAAACAGTACTAGAATCCACGACACGGTTGATCGCAAATAAAGCGGCCTATGCCAAACCGGACAAAAAGAAAAAAATCGATAATATCGCCATGCTGCTCCAGGGCGCTATTAATGCCAAAGAAAAGGTCGGACTGAAGTTCAACATTGAGGAGACCAAAGTGGACAAAGTCCGGGAATTGCTCCCGGCGATGAAGCAGCCGACGGTCTCTCCGCTCACCGAGGAAGGGTGGGTCGCACTGGAAATTATCGTGAACGAGGATATTGTCCGTGAATTCATTCCCAGCCTTAAGGAATACGGCGCCAGCGATATCATCGAATACCCGCTGAACAAGGTAATTTATTAGGAGATCGTTATGACCATCAATCGATACAAATCCGCGGATGAATTTCGGAGGGAATTCAACCGGACTGCCGTTCTCACGCCAGAATTAACCGAGACGGTGATGAAAATTATCCGGGAAGTTCGGGACAATGGCGATAGTGCACTACGGGAGTTTACGGCCCGCTTCGATGGGGTGGAGCGTGACTCTATCCACGCTGACGATAACGATTGGTCCGCTGCGTCGGATATCGATGACAACGTGTTGGACCTTATGTCTAATGCTGCGGAGAATATCCGGCTGTTCCACGAACGGGAATTTGAAATTGAGCAGTCCTGGAAATCCGGGGAAGAGGCTTCTTACATCGGTCAGCAGATTACCCCACTCAAAAGGGTCGGCGTGTATGTTCCCGGTGGAACAGCCGCGTATCCGTCCTCAGTGTTGATGAATATTATTCCGGCGCAGGTGGCCGGAGTAGATGAAATCGCCATTGCTACGCCGCCATCGAGGGAAAACGGCCGGATTAATCCGCTGGTTCTCTCGGCAGCCCGGATCCTGGAGGTTGAGGAAATCTACGCCATGGGCGGGGCCCAGGCGATTGCAGCACTGGCGTACGGCACGGATTCCATCGAACCAGTGGACAAGATTACCGGTCCCGGAAATCAGTATGTGAACGAGGCGAAGCGTCAGGTCTTTGGGCAGGTGGGTATCGAGTCGCTGGCCGGTCCCAGCGAAATCCTGATTCTGGCGGATAGCCACGCTAAACCGGAATACCTGGCGGCAGATCTGCTTTCTCAGGCGGAGCACGATGCACAGGCTCGCGCGCTCCTGATCTCAACAGATCAGGAAATCCTGGACAAAACCGAAATGGCGCTGGAATCTCAGTTGGACGATCTCCCCAGGGGAAAAATTGCCGCAGCATCTCTGGAAAACCACGGCGGCTTAATCAAAACAGAATCTCTGGCTGAAGGTATTGAGCTGGTCAACGAGATCGCCCCGGAGCACCTGGAACTAGCGCTGCGGGATCCGGAGTTTGTGCTGAAGGATATCCGGAATGCCGGTTGTGTCTTCCTGGGCGAACAGACGCCTGAGCCGGTGGGAGATTACTGGGCGGGCACCAACCACATTCTGCCGACGGCCGGTTCTGCACGGTTCGCATCGGCGCTCTCGGTGCAGGATTTCGTCCGGAGAACCTCGGTCGTACGATATGATAAAGAGGCATTACAAAATAACGGCAAAGATATCGCTGACTTTGCAAGGCTCGAAGGACTGGAAGCCCACGCCAGAGCAGTGGATTTACGGCTCGCATCCGGAGAGGGTGTCGACGATGAGTAATCCACTGGAATATTTGAAAGAGAGCGTCCGAAACAAAAAGATTTATACGCTTCCGGATATCGACTACGATATAAAGGCCAATCAGAATGAAAACCCCTACGATTTGCCGGAGAGCGTGAAATCCGAGATTTTACAGGGAATTGAATCCACAGACTGGAACCGTTATCCGAGGCTTGGTTCCGGCGGACTGCGGGAAAAGATAGGGCAATCGATGGGATTACCGGCCGGACAAGTAATGGTCGGAAACGGTTCCAACGAAATAATTCTCGCCGTGATGAATGCCTTGCTGCAACCGGGGAAGCAACTGGTAATCGCGGAACCGACGTTTTCACTGTACCGACATTACGGAGAGATCAGCGGAGCAAGGGTTGAAGCAGTCCGGCTCAAGGAAGATTTTGCGTTTCCTGCTGATGAAATCACGGATAAATCCCAACAGCCCGACACCGCGTTAACCGTCCTCTGTTCGCCAAATAATCCTACCGGCAGCACAATTGGTGAAACGGAGTTACGAGAAATTCTGAATACAGCGCCGGGATTTGTGTTAATAGATGAGGCGTATATCGATTTCTGTAGTCAGGATTTCTGTCCGTTGCTGGACGACTATTCCAATCTGATTATTACCCGGACTTTCTCCAAGGCGTTCGCCTTTGCGTTGGGACGTTTCGGATATGGGGTGGCCGCCCCAGACCTGGTCAATGAGATCTACAAGGTACTCATGCCGTACAACCTGAATGGTTTCTCCGAAATCGCCGCCGGTATACTGTTGCAGCACCGGACAGATATGGAAACGACCATTAACCGGATTGTCCGGGAACGGGAGCGCCTGATTGGTCGCCTGAGCGAGCTGGATTCACTGGATGTCTATCCGTCGGAAGCCAACTTTTTCCTCATCAAACCGGAGATACCGAGTGATGAACTCTACGAACAGCTCATCGGCGAGAAAATCCTGATTCGCGATGTTTCGCACTATCCCGGTTTGGATAATTACCTCCGGATTAGCACCGGAACGCCAAAAGAAAACGACAACATGTTCACTGCAATTGCAAATATACTGGGGTGAATTAATGGGGCTTACAGAAAAGACACGGAGCCGACTGGAAGAAGTGGACCTAGTTGTGTTCGACATTGATGGTGTGCTTATTGATACCTCCGAATCGTTTCCCCGGGCGATTGTCAGAGCAGTGGAGCGGTTCGGAGAGGAATGTAATCTGCCAGGATGGGAGCGCCCGTCAACGGAAGAGTCGGCGCAATTTAAAGAAATCCCCGGATTTAACAATGATTGGAATCTTGCCGAAGGATTGTTGCTTTACAAAATCTATACGACGGTGGAACCCGACCCGCAAAGTCTGTCCGAATTTCTGGAAGCAGTTGCCGGAAAGGGCGGTGGATTGCACGAGATACGTAACTGGGTGAATGGACTGTCCGGGGAAATTCGCGGAGCGATATTCAGTTTATTTGACTCTCCAAAAATTCGTCAACTTGCCATGGAGTATTATGCCGGGGAAAAGTACTGCCAGCGATTATATGGGTTTTCGCCCGAGTATGATATTCAAGCAGGCGCCATCGAAAATGAATCTGTGATGGTTGATGTCGAATTACTCGGGCAAGTCTCCCATTTGCTGGGAATATTCACCGGGCGCAATCCTACAGAGACGGAAATCGCCCTGGAGCAGATCGGATTCAACGGTTTTCCGGAAGAGAACATCAAAGTCGATGACGGCGAGACGCCGACCAAACCGAACCCTGAACCGCTGATTCAGATGGCAAAGAATGCAGAGGCATCCGGCGTGCTTTTTATCGGCGACACCAGGGATGACTGGGAGACGATCCGCAATTTTAACCAGGCTGAAACCACTATTCCGGGCGTTTTTATCCAGGTGACGAGTAAAACCGAGCCGTTTACGGAAAATATCAATTTTGTGGGTTCGGTAAACGATTTGCTTCGTTATCTTATCGAACTGAAGGATATAGGGGGATAAGGAATAGGGGGAAAGGGAGTATTACGTATTGCGTAAAAACGTATTGCGTAAAAAGACGGAGACTGGAGTCTTTGGCGAATGAGGACGCGGACGTCCGGGCTTGTGAGGACTGGTCCCGCCACAACAGGAACAATTTGACAATACCATACGCAATACGCAGTACGCAATATTTACGGAATGAGGATTTTAACCAGAGATAAACCGGAGCGCGAATTATGAGAAAAACTACTATATCCCGCAGCACCAGAGAGACTACCATCGAGGGAACGCTAAACCTGGACGGTTCCGGAAAGACGGAGATCCGCACCGGGATTCCGTACCTGGATCACATGCTGACGTTGTTCGGATTCCACGGGAATTTTGACCTGGAAATCGACGCCACTGGCGATCTGTCTGTCGACGATCATCACACGGTGGAGGACGTGGGAATCGTCATTGGTCAGGCGCTGGATAACCTGCTGGGGGAACAGCAGAATTATGTGCGGTACGGTTCGTTTTTGCTGCCCATGGATGAAGTCCTGGCGCGCGTCGTTCTCGACCTCAGCGGTCGTGCGTATTTAAAGTATAACGTGGAGTTCTCCAGAGAAAAGGTGGGCGATCTCTCCACCGAGAACGTGTTGGAGTTTTTCCGCGCGTTGGTGCGGGAATCCCGGATGACGCTGCACATTGACATGCTGGAATCCGGAAACGCACACCATCAAATTGAGGTAATGTTCAAGGCGTTCGGCAGAGCGCTCCGGGAAGCGGTGCAACTCCTGGATTCGGACGAAGTGGCGTCCACCAAGGGTACACTCTGACATGCAGAAGGTTACTATCATCGATTACGGCGCTGGCAATCTGGCCAGCCTCCGGAATGCGTTTAAGTACCTGGACGTCCCGGTAGAGATTACATCTGATGCGGTGGAAATCCGGAACGCTGAAAAGCTGGTCTTGCCGGGAGTCGGCGCATTCGGCCCGGCAATGGATCGGCTCAGGGATTCCGGTATCGCCGATGCTATCATGGAACAGGTGGAGCAGGGTACGATTCTCCTGGGCATCTGCCTGGGAATGCAGTTGCTATTCACCACGAGTTATGAACAGGGAAAACACAATGGCCTGGATCTCATCCCCGGCGACGTGCAAAAGTTTAACGGCGTGGAAAAGGTCCCCCACATGGGCTGGAATATCCTGAAGCCGGCCCAGGACGCCGATCCGCTCCTGGCGGGCACTCCGGAGCCGGCATATGTGTATTTTGTCCACTCATATTATTGCATTCCGGCCTCTCCGGAATACACCATTGCCCTCAGCGACTACGGAAACCCATTTGCTGCTGCTGTACGCAATGATCGGGTCTGGGGCATGCAGTATCATCCGGAGAAGAGCCAGGACGTCGGGTTAACTATGTTACAAAATTTTGCGAACCAAGAATGAAGGAGTCACAATGCAACTTATCCCAGCGATAGACATCCGTGGCGGCAAATGTGTACGATTGCGCCAGGGTGATCCCAACGAACAGACGATATTTGACGAATCGCCGTTAAAAGTCGGGCGCCAGTTCGTGGAGGCCGGCGCCACCAAGATCCATATCGTGGATCTGGACGGCGCCATCGAAAACAAATCCCAGAATGTCTCCATCATCCAGGAATTGGCGGAGGAATTGCCGGTGAAAATTGAACTCGGAGGCGGCATTCGTTCATTCGAGACTATCGAATTCTGGCTTGATGCGGGTATCAACCAGGTGATCCTCGGTACGATTGCCGTGGAGAAGCCGGTTGTCGTGAAGAAAGCCGTTGAGGCGTTCGGGGCCGCCCATATCATTGTCGGCATCGACACCAAGGGCGGGAATGCTGCCACTCACGGGTGGCAGTCCATCTCTGAGCGGTCGGCGGTGGAGTTTGCACAGAAGCTTACAGACGCCGGCGTGGAACGGTTTATCTACACAGCCATCGAAACCGATGGGATGATGACGGGGCCAAGCCTAAAGGAACTGTCCAGATTTGCCAGAGAAGTCCCGGCGAAGGTTACAGCCTCCGGTGGCATTCGGAACTTGGATGATGTCCTGAGCCTGTTGGAGTATGAGGAGGATGGTATCGACAGTGTGATTATTGGCCGTGCAATCTACGAGGGGAAAATCGACGTGGCCGAAACCGTAAAGGCGCTGGCCGGAGCAGCCCGCTGATGCTGACCAAACGTATTATCCCGTGCCTGGACATCAAGGATGGCCGGGTCGTCAAAGGAACGAATTTTAAGCAGCTCCGGGACGCCGGTGATCCAGTGGAACTGGGCAAGCGGTACAACGTGGAAGGCGCCGACGAACTGGTCTTCCTGGATATCACCGCTTCGGAGGAGAAGCGGAAACTGGTAGCGGATTTAGCTAGCCGAGTTGCAAAGGAGATCTTTATCCCGTTTACCATCGGTGGCGGTATCAAATCGGTGGAGGATATGAACGAAGTCCTCCAGCACGGCGCGGATAAGGTGGCCATTAATACGGCAGCGGTGAAAACGCCGGAGTTAATCCGGGAAGGCGCTGACAAGTTCGGCTCCCAGTGTATCGTGGTGGCGTTGGACGTGAAGCGCGCCGGGCCGGATGACTGGCGGGTGTACATCTATGGTGGAAAAAAAGAGACCGAACTCAACGCCATTGAATGGGCGAAACGGGTTGTGGATTTGGGCGCAGGAGAAATTCTGCTCACCAGCATGGACAGCGACGGAACCCGGGACGGATTTGACGTGGAAATTACCCGGAAAATCAGCGAGGAAGTGCCAATTCCGGTGATAGCATCCGGGGGCGGTGGAGAAAAGGTCCATTTTCTGGAAGCGATTACTCGGGGAAAAGCGGATGCGGTCCTCGCAGCTTCAGTGTTTCACTACGACATGATCCGGATTGAAGATTTGAAACAATATTTAATTAACAATGACATACCGATTAGGGAGTTCAGCAATGGAAAATCTTGACAACCTGAAATACGACGACCGGGGACTGATTCCCGCCGTGGTGCAGGATATCGAGGACAACGAAGTGCTCATGGTAGCATATATGAACAAAGAAAGCCTGCAGATTACTCTGGACGAGGGCCGCACCTGCTTCTGGTCCCGGTCCAGGCAGGAACTCTGGCGAAAAGGCGAAACCAGCGGGCACATCCAGCATGTGAAGGAAATTTACGCGGATTGCGATAATGATTGCCTGGTGGTCAAGGTCGATCAGGTGGGCCCCGCGTGTCATACCAACGAGCGGAGCTGCTTTTTTAATCCGATTCTTGAATAAACAACCGTCGGTGAGCGCTATAAGCGTCGCCGACGGTCCAGTTCAGGAGCCTCGCAATCTCATTGCGAGGCAAACAGTCCGACGGGATTTCCCGCCTCCGTTATTATCCAGACGCAATGTCTTATCTATTTAACCTGGGTAATATGGTAGTCATCCTGAGCGATCCCGCCCTGGCGGGAGAGCCGACGATGGGTGTTCCCTATGTGTTTCTCACTACAATATAATGCCGTGATTTATTCAGACCCTTTCAGGACCTTTTTGACCCCTGAAAGGGTAAAAAATTCAGTAAATGAAAAGTATAAGTCATCCCTCTTTGAGGTTACTTAATGATCTGGACGATCCATCCAACCAAAGGGATTTCTGTTGGAGAAAAATACCTGAAAGTCGTTGACGAAAGCTGCATTATTAATGTTAGTGCCTTCTGGGGGTAAACTAATACTTTCGATATTTATTACCCGTTTTTTCTTGATATCCCAGGGGGATCCCTTCCGGGGAAAAACGGGCAGAAAAAATCAAGCCCCAACGGGATCCCCATGGGAGAAACTCAGAACTCGCACACATAGATCGAGGTACGGTCTTTTATAAAATACTCCGTTTCGGATCTTAAGATTTTTTAATTTTTACTACGGTGCTCAGACACTGAGTTTCCAAAAAACACCCAAGGCGTAAGGGCTTTAGGAAAATTGTTTGGAATCTTCTGGAATAGTGCTTTGGAATATGATTCCAAAGCTAATGGTCAATTCTCCCTTCGAAGGATTACGCTCTACCATAATCAATGGCGGAAATAACAGTATTCCTTGGCTCCACTTCGTTCCTGTCGGAATGACTCTTACCTTACATTTTCGTATACGGTAAAGGACACGAGTCATCCTGAGCGACCTGTTGTGTAGGGAGTCGAAGGATCTCGTTAGGGCTATCTTCGGAGATAATTTCACGAGATTCCTCCATTCCGCTTCGCTTTAGTCGGAATGACTCTCCTTTGACACTTTAGAGTCATAAACCAACTCAGTCATCCTGAGCGAGGATTCGATGCAATCGAACCGCAGCCGCCCCAACGGGATCCCTTCGGGGAAGGATCTCGTTATCGAAATTCCGGAGTTTGATTACCGGATTTTGATCCTCGGGAAGGAGTATCTTACGGTGTACTCATCTCTGGAAACACTTAGTTTGAATGGGTCCAATAACAGTAAAAACCGCCCTGGACGCTGACAGCGATCCAGGGCGGGAAAAACGCTCAATTTTGTATTGGTCTGTTGTCTTAAATTACCACACTTGTTCTTCACGCGTACCAAGTATATCCTCCGATGCGTCTTCACCGAATTCAACCTGGTCAGTGGGATAATCACCCAACAAGATGGCGCCTGAGTGTTGTCCTTTCAATAGCAGTGGTGCGTCCTCGGCATTGTCTTCGAGTGTTACGTTCTCAAACTCGAACTGATAGACATCATTGGCCACCATGGCGCGTTCTTTGGACTGAATCTGCACATTCTCCAGTTTCAGGTTTTTAACGCGGGTGATTCGGGCACCTCTCTCTGCGTTTTTCACTGTAATATCTTTCAGCAGAATATTCTCGAGCCACTTTTCAGGCAGTCCGGTGAGCGTAATGGCTTCCGGCACTCCGTCGATTTCGATATTACGGATATCGATGTTCCGGATCAGCGGCGACGGGCCGGTTGCCCCCGGGCCAGTATAATACGTATTGAAATTAATGGCCTGATTATCGAGGTCTTTCATCCGGACATCACGAACATAGATGTTTTCTATGACATTCCCGCGACCGCGTTCGGTCTTGAAGCGTATCCCCCGGTCGGTGCCTTCGAAATACGCATTATAAACATAGATGTTATTAATACCACCGGATGTCTCGCTTCCGAACACGATCCCGCCGCTGCCAGTCCGGACGTTCTTGGCCTCAAAGTTCCGTACTACGACATCTTTGGTAGGAATATCAATTTCCAGGCCTTCCTCGTTAAAACCGGATTTTATGACCACCGCATCGTCTCCGGTCTGGAAGTGGTTGTATTCAACGAGAATATCCTCGGACGAATCCAGCACCACACCGTCTCCATTGGGAGCACGCAGACTGTTAACCGTAACATCCCGGACAATAATGCGTTTACTGTAAATCAGGTGGACATTCCACATGGGGGAGTCCTTCAGCGTAATGCCTTCCACCAGGATGTCTTTGGATTTCCAGAAGACCATAAAGTTGGGCCGCATTCCCTCCATGCCGGAACCTTTTCCGAAATCGCGACGGGATAACGGTTTCTTTGTGGCAATGGCACGAGGCTGTGATTCGCCCCATTCCCACCAGTGATCCCCCTGGGCATCCAGGGTTCCTTTACCGGTTATGGCAACATTTTTCACCTTGTAGGCATAAATCAGAGGTGAGTAGTTGTACGTCTCTACACCCTCGTGGCGGTAACGGACGACCGGTAGGTAATCCTGTTTATCTGTACTAAAGAAAACCGTAGCACCTTTGGCAATGTGCAGATTGATATTGCTCTTAATGTGAATGGGGCCGGTAAGCCATTCGCCCTCGGGTATTACCACGGTTCCGCCCCCTTGATTGTGAGCGTCCTCGATTGCCCGGTGAACGGCTTCCGTTATCATAACATCATCACCGCTCCCTTTTTCCTCGGCGCCGTAATCCCGTATGTTGAACGTCTGGTCAGGAAATGTGGGACGCTGGAGCTCGGGCATATCAAATGGCGCATCGATTGGGGCAATTTCCTGCGGTACATCCTGCATCTGTGCGGAGATACTCGGAATTGTAAAGGCCATAAGGAACAGTGCGAGCATTACACTCACAAGCGAATGATTGCGCATAAGTCGGTGGTTGGTCGGCATGTTTTCTCTCCCTCTATTTTTACCTTGGCTAAAAACGGTACCCTGTCGGAGCAAATTCCAACAATAGTATAAAGTAATTTCCAAAAAGGTTTTTATCATTCGATAATCCATATTGCTTTTAAGGAAAGTCTGAGTGTCATCGAAGATGTCTTTGGGAGCACGGGGATTTTAAGCGTCAATTCAGTATCCGGTGGTTATCATAGGCACAAATATTGCATTGTTAACTGTCAGAGAGAGTGTTGTGAATGATAATACATTCCGGAAATCCCTAAGTGCTGAAATAATAAACAATGTTCGCTATATATAATATTACCAATGTTGAGAAAACAGGACGGTTTCTAACGCTTTTTTGAAATTGAGAGCCACATAATGGCCGGATTGTCAAAGTTTTCAACACTTTTTTCATCACTCAGTTTTAAGCTGTTTATTATTCTGCTAGTCACCGTAATAACCGGATTCACCGTGCACGGGTATTTCACGACCAAAAGTCAAACCCGGATTCTCGAACAACAGGTCAAAATGAGCGCTACCCGGACCAGTGACATCGTTAAAAAAAGCCTCTATACGAATATGCTATTGAACGAGCGGGAGCGCACGCACGAAAATATTCAGATGATCGGTACCGAACCGGGTGTAGAAGTGGTGCGCATTTACAACAAGAGCGGGGAAATTTCCTTCTCCAGCCGGGAGCAGGAGATCGGGAAGATTGTCGATATGCAGGCGGAGGCCTGTTATGCTTGCCATGCCAAGGATCAGCCGCTTCAAAAGCTCCCTATTCAGGAAAAAGCCAGAATTTATAGCAAAGAGGAAGATTACCGCGTACTGGGTCTGATTAATCCGATCGAAAACGATCCGGAGTGTTCAAACGCGGCATGTCATGCCCACTCCCCGGATAAAACCATTCTGGGGGTCCTGGACGTACAGATGTCTCTGAAGGAGCTTGACGCCGGCGTGCAGACGGCGAGAAACAGGACGGTAACACTCGCTGCGGGTATCGGAATATTAGCGATCTTTATCATCGCCATCATTATCTACTTTTCAATTTATGTTCCCACCAAGAAACTTCGGATCGGCACTGAGGAGCTCGCGGAAGGAAATCTTGACCATAAGATTGCGTTAGACAGAACCGATGAGCTCGGGAAACTCGCGCACTCTTTCAACCGGATGTCCACTAACCTGAAGCAGGCAGATCAGGAACTCCGTGAATGGTCGCAAACGCTTGAAGAACGAGTGCAGGAAAAGACGGAAGAACTTGAGGAAATGCACCGTGGTATGGTGCAGGTGGAAAAGATGGCCTCGCTGGGAAAGATGGCCGCCACCGTAGCGCACGAGCTCAACAATCCGCTCTCTGGTATTGGAACGTATGCCAAGGTGCTGATGAAGAAGGTCAACCGCTTGATGGATGATACCAAAGAGCGGGAGGATGTGTTGGAGGAACTCGACCTGATCCGGTCGGAATCCATGCGATGCGGGAATATCGTGAAGGATCTGCTCATTTTTGCCAGGGAATCCAGCGCCAATTTCCAGGAAGTCCGGTTACATCAGGTTATTGAACGAGCCCTGAAGCTGGTCCGGCACCACCTGGAGCTCGGCAAGATTCAGTTGGAACGGCAATTTCGACTTGAGGATGATTCAGTGGTCTGCGATCAGGAACAGATGGTGCAGGCGCTGGTCGCGCTCATGGTCAACGCGGTGGAGGCCATGTCCGAGGGCGGGAAACTGACGGTCGGAACGCAGCAATTAGAGAGGGACGAACAACAATACGTGAAGATAACCGTGGCAGATACCGGGGTCGGCATGACCGAGGAAGTGCGGGATAACGTATTCGATCCGTTCTTTAGCACCAAAAACGAAACCAAGGGCGTTGGGCTCGGACTGGCCGTGGTCTATGGAATTATCCAGCGTCATGACGGCCATATTGACGTGGAGTCCGAGCCCGGGAAAGGCACGACCTTCTTTATTGAACTCCCTCGCGACCGTGACAAGAAAAAAACTGACTCGAAAAATAATCCCACTGTAGCCGAAGGTTATGAAAATGGACGATAAGCACACTATCCTGATTGTTGACGATGAACTGTCAGTACGCAAATCGTTGGAACACTGGTTTCTGGAGGATGGATTCGCCGTAGAGACTGCGGAAGACGGGAACGAGGCGCTGGAGCATATCAAGGAACATCTCTTTGATATTTACCTCGTGGATATCAAAATGCCGGGAATGGACGGTATCACGCTCCAGAAGAAGATAAAGGAAATCCACGACGATGCGCTGGTCATCATTATTACCGCGTATGCATCTGTGGATACAGCGGTGGAAGCCTTGAAACATGGCGCCTTCGACTACGTGACCAAACCTATCGATCCGGACGATTTATCCCATATGATCCGGAACGCGCTAAAGCAAAAGCAGCTCTCCGAAGAAAATGTCCGGCTCAAGGAGCAGATTTCCGAGCTCGGCATGGGCGAGAAAATCATCGGTGAAAGCGTAGAGATGCAGCGCGTTTTCAACATGATAGAGCAGGTGGCAGAGACTGACTCCACGGTGTTGGTTCGCGGTGAAAGCGGCACCGGAAAGGAACTCATTGCCCGGGCGATCCACACACAAAGCAACCGGCGCTATTTTCCCATTGTGGCGGTGAACTGCGGGTCCATCCCTGAGACGTTGCTGGAAAGTGAACTGTTCGGCCACGAGAAGGGTGCCTTCACCGGTGCCCAGTATCGCCGGAAGGGCAAACTGGAACTGGCCGACGGCGGCACGCTCTTCCTGGATGAGGTCGGTGACATCACGGCAAAGATGCAGGTGGACTTACTGCGTGTCCTGGAAGACAGGACCTTTACGCGGCTCGGCGGCAATGAGGAAATCACGTCGGATTTCCGGCTTATCTGCGCCACGAATAAGGATCTGGAGGAAGCTGTAGAAGAAGGCGAATTCCGGAAAGATCTCTACTATCGCATCAACGTATTCAGTATTTTTGTCCCGCCGCTGCGGGAACGACGGTCGGACATCATTCCGCTGGCCGAGCATTTTATAAAAAAATATGCCCGTTCTATGGCCAAGCCGGAACGGGAGCTCACCGCAGAAGCCAGAGATATTCTGGTAAAGCATACCTGGCCCGGCAACGTCCGGGAACTCGAAAACGCCATCGAGCGTGCAATGGTGGTTGGACAGGGCGAAACTATTGAAGAGGATGACCTGCCGGTTCAGCTCAAAGAGAATGGGGATGAACCTGACAGTATGTCCCTGGAAGCCATGGAAAAAGTACATATCCAGAAGGTGCTGGACCAGATGGACGGCAACGTGACGCAGTCGGCGAAATTGCTCGGTATCGACCGGGTGACCCTTTATAACAAGATGAAAAAGTATGGGATTCAGCGGTAAATTTGAGTGCGAAGATTTACCTGGCATATATCAACGGCTACCAGCCGGAGTGGGCGGAGAGACTTCCGAACCGGCTCCGGAACTGTCTGCCGTATTCCATGGACAGGCTGGACGTGGAATTCGACCTGGAAATGTTCTATGCACCTGAGCGGAGCCAATATCACTCAACACTGATATTAGCCCAACTGTTGAAGCACCTGCCCGATGACGATGCCAAAATCATCGGTATTACTTCCGTCGATTTGTATATCCCCGTATTAACCTTTGTTTTTGGTGAATCCCAGTTGGATGGGAACGGCGCCGTGATCTCAACCTATCGATTACGAAATGAGTTCTACGGCCTCCCGAAAGATAAAGAACTCTTCTTAGAACGCACCGTCAAAGAAGCACTTCACGAACTTGGTCACGCCTTCGGACTTATCCACTGCCCGGATTACCGCTGTGTAATGAACTCCTCAACCTACGTGGAGGATATCGATATCAAGGAAGCGCAGCTGTGTGAAACGTGCCAGACGAAACTTGGAGTGAACTGTGAATGAATACAGTCTTACAGTGTTAAGTGCTACCGTGTTATAGTTCGAATCTGCAATTTCTTGGCATCCAAAGTCTTGCACCTTAGTCCAGTACCGTCGCCGAATAAGCCTTGCAATCTCATTGCAAGGCGGTACCAGAATCCCGTCACCGATCGCTCCCAGCGTCGGTGACGGTCTGAATCACCACACCGCCGTCGGCCCTGACAGGGGTTAACGGCGGGGAGCATTCCTGTCATTTCGACCGAGCCGGTTTGTTTGTAAAGGCGAGTGGAGAAATCTCGTGAGGTTGCTACTCAGCAGAAAAAATGCGAGATCCTTCGACTCCTCCGATAAATCGGAGTCGCTCGGGATGACTTGATTTTTTTACCTTTTTTATGGCTGAATTCCCGGAAATACTATCGGGTTTCGAAAAAATGTGTAAACTTTCAGTAAAACACTTTACATTTTTATGAACGATTTTCTGTCGATATAAAAATGAATCCGGAGAATAATTATGGCACTTTCCCGGCGAGAATTTATCAAGTTAACGGCAGCAAGCGCTGCATGGGCTGTGGCAGGAATGCCAATATTGGCAGAATCGCGAAACGGTATGCCTTATCGGAAATTGGGAAAGACCGGGCTGGAGGTCTCCCTGCTGACGGTCGGAGGATACTCTATCGGTATTGATCGACTCACGGATAAAGAATCCATAGAAATGATGCGGACTGCTATCGATGAAGGGATTAATTTCTTCGACAACGCCTGGCATTACCACGACGGACAAAGTGAAGAGCGCATGGGAAAAGCCCTGCAGGATGGATACCGGGAGAAAGTTATCCTGATGACCAAACACCACGGCCGGAACCCGGAGAACGCCCGTCAACACCTGGAGGAGAGTCTCCGTCGCCTCCAGACCGATTATATCGACGTGTGGCAATTCCATGAGATTGATGAGCAGTGGGAGATCGATTCCATTTACGATTCCGGTGTGTTGGATTTTGCGCAGAAGGCAAAGGAGGAGGGCAAGATCAGGCATATCGGGTTTACCGGGCATTTCCGGCCGGCGCTCCACCTGGATATGATCCACAGGGGCTTCGACTGGGAAACCGTCCAGATGCCGATTAATCCGCTGGATAACCATTATCTGAGTTTTACCCAGAATGTCCTGCCCACGGCCATCGAAAAAAATATCGGCGTCATCGGGATGAAATCCTTGGCCGGCGGCGCCCTGTATCGTGAGAATATCCTGACACCGGAAGAAGGGCTCCGCTTCGCCATGACTCAACCGGTCTCCACGGTCTGCTCCGGAATGCAATCTCTGGAAGAACTGAAGGAAAATATCGAAATCACACGCAATTTCGAGCCGATGAGCGAAGAAGAAATTACATCACTGTTGAAGCGCACCATCAACTATGCTGTGAACGGTGAATACGAGTGGTATAAATCCTATACACCTGATCCGGATCACGAGTACGGCGCGTAATAGTGTAGAGCAAAAGAGGAACGGTGCGGCAAATAGAGGGCGCCACCTTCCGGTTTTCGCAACGGATAGCAGGCACTAACCACAATTAGCCCGATCAGTATTTACGCTGGTCGGGCTTTTTTTCTGTGAAACACCATGTGAATCGCACCCCTGACCATCATAATGTCCAGTCGTACTTGGGAATACTGGCTAACACCGTTATCTTTACTCTCAGTATGACCATCACCCACTACATCGACGAACTGAATAAGCGGTATCGGACCGGTATCTCCCGTGAGCACAGCTACCGCGGGGATTTGCAGGCGCTGCTGGAGTCCATGCTGGAGGACGTGCTGGTGACCAACGAGCCGGCCCGGGTGGCGTGCGGCGCGCCGGACTACATCCTTACCAAAGATGGCATTCCCATCGGATTTATCGAAGCCAAGGACATCGGCGATCCGGACTTGGCGGGGAAAAAAGCCAACAAGGAGCAGTTCAACCGGTACAAATCCACCCACGATCCGTTTATCTTTACCGATTACCTGGACTTCCGCTTCTACGCCAACGGCGAATTCATGACCTCGGTGCGCATCGCTGAGATCATCGATGGGAAAATCGAACCGATCCCGGAGAAGTTCGACAAGTTCAAAGATCTCATTATCGACTTTGCCACATTCGGGGGACAAACAATCCGATCGGCGGCGAAACTCTCCAAAATGATGGCTGGGAAGGCGCGCCTGCTCTCCACGATCATCGAGAATGCACTGAATATGGATGAGTCAGAAGAAGCGGATCGGGTGAATGAGCCGGCGAATACCACACTCCGGGAGCAGCTGGCGGCGTTCCGGAACGTGCTGATGCACGACATCGACGCCAAAAAGTTTGCGGACATCTATGCGCAGACCATCGCGTACGGGATGTTTGCGGCGCGGCTGCACGACCCGACGCTGGACTCGTTCTCCCGGCAGGAAGCCGCCGAACTCATACCGAAGACCAATCCGTTCCTGCGGAAGCTCTTCCAGTACATTGCCGGGTACGACCTGGACGACCGCATCGCCTGGGTGGTGGACGCGCTGGCGGACATTTTTCGCGCTACAGATGTGTCCGAGCTGCTGCAGGACTTTGGCAAATCCACGGGACAGCACGATCCCATCATCCACTTTTACGAGACCTTTCTCGCGGAATTCGACCCCGACCTGCGGAAGAAGCGCGGCGTCTGGTACACGCCGGAGCCGGTGGTCAACTTCATCGTGCGGGCGGTGGACGACATCCTGCAAGACGAGTTTTGTCTCAAAGATGGCCTGGCGGACACGTCCAAAACCACGGTGAAGGTCAACACCGACGTGCCGGACAAGCGATCCGCCACCGGATACAAGCAGACCGAGCAGAACGTCCACAAGGTGCAGATCCTGGATCCCGCGGCGGGCACGGGGACGTTCCTGGCGGAGGTGATTAAGCACATCTATGGGAAATTCCAGGGACAGGAGGGCATCTGGCGGGGCTACGTGGAAGACCACCTGATTCCCCGGCTGAACGGGTTCGAGATTCTGATGGCGAGTTACGCCATGGCGCACCTGAAACTGGACATGCTGCTGCGGGAGACCGGCGTGGAGCGGGCGTCCGACAAGCGGTTCCGGGTGTACCTGACCAACTCGCTGGAGGAGCACCACCCGGATACCGGCACGCTGTTCGCCGGCTGGCTGAGCCACGAGGCCAACGAAGCCAACCACGTGAAGCGCGACACCCCGGTGATGGTGGTGATGGGGAATCCGCCGTATAGTGGGATTTCATCAAATATGGGGGATTGGATTACCGGCCTGATTGAAGATTACAAATATGTGGATGGTGAACATTTTGGCGAGAGAAAACACTGGCTGCATGATGACTATGTAAAATTTATCCGATACGGGCAGCATTTTGTTAAGAAAAATGGTGAGGGAATTTTAGCATATATTAACAATCATAGTTTTTTAGACAATCCAACGTTTCGAGGCATGAGATGGAATCTGTTAAATACGTTTGACCAAATATTTATTCTGGATTTACAAGGAAGCACAAAAAAGTCAGAGTTAATTCCTGAAGAAATAAAAGAAGACCAAAATGTTTTTGACATCCAACAGGGTGTATCAATAAATATTTTTATTAAAAACCGTAGTAAAAACTCTGACGATTTGGGTAAAGTTTATTATGATTCTCTTTGGGGCAGTAGAAATCAAAAGTACTCTACTTTACAGGAAACTAATTTTTCATCGATAGATTGGGAAAAGATTAATTGTTCACCACCTAACTATTTTTTCGTGCCCAAAGATTATGCAAAAAGAGAATTATATAATAAGGGATTTAAAGTCGATAATCTGTTTGAATTGAATACAATGGGATTTGCCTCAGCAAGAGATCACGTTACTGTATCTACAAATAAAAATATAATCTGGAAGAGGGTAAATGATTTTAAAGAACTTAAAGAGGTTAGTTTAAGGGATAAATATAATCTCGGTAAAGATTCTAGAGATTGGACTGTAAAAACGGCCAAAGACGATATTGTTGAAAATTTTGATAAACGACTAATTAAAAGAGTATCGTACCGTCCGTTTGATGAAAGATTTACATACTATACTGGCAATTCTCGTGGTTTTTATGCAAGTCCTCAGAGAAAAGTCATGTACCATTTACTCAGAGGGGATAATATTGCTTTTTGTTCATGTAAAATGAATAGAGATTACAGTCAAACTTATTGGCTCGCGAAGAATATTGTGAGTAAGAGTGTAATTTCTACTCTCGATAACAACTATGTATTTCCCCTCTACCTCTACCCCGACTCCGACCAACAAACCATCGACGGCAACGCGGAGCGCAAGCCCAACCTCGATCCGGAGATAGTGAAGGAGATCGCCGGGAAACTGGGACTGAAGTTCACTGCTGAAAAAGAGGACACCGACGGCAACTTCGCGCCCATCGACCTCCTGGATTATATTTACGCAGTATTGCATTCGCCGTCCTACCGCGACAAGTACAAGGAATTCCTGAAGATCGACTTTCCGCGGGTGCCGTATCCCGACGATCCGGAAAAATTCTGGCAATTAGGCGACCTTGGCGGCGAACTCCGGCGGATTCACCTGCTGGTGCATCCCGTGGTGGACGAGTTCATCACCACCTATCCCGTGGACGGTGACAACACCGTTACCCACCGCCTGACCAAGACCAATCCCGGCTTCGTAAAGGAAAACAAGGACGACAAGGTCGGCAAGGTCTGGATCAATGATAAGCAGTACTTCGGTAACGTCCCGGAAAAAGCCTGGGAGTTCTACATCGGCGGCTACCAGCCCGCGCAGAAGTGGCTCAAAGATCGCCGCGACCGCACATTGGATTTCGAGGACATCGCCCACTACCAGAAGATCATCGTCGCCCTGATGGAGACGGATCGGTTGATGGGGGAGATTGATCAAATAGAATTTGAGTGAAACAAACTACCCGCCATTGACCCTCTCCAGAGGTCATTGGCGGTTTTTCAGACCTTGAACACAAACATTCCTCTTTCTTTGCACTTTTTTTAAAAAAAGTGCGAAAAAATCCAGCAGCGAAGACTGATTTGAAAACGCCAGCGATTCGCTCCGGGTGAGAACCAGAACTCCCTCCGGTCAGACAGCTGGTTCTCACTATCCTCTGCTCATCGGGCGTTGGACAAATCACTCTTCGAGGCTGAAGAACAGACTAGTAATAAGAGCCTCGCAATCTTATTGCGAGGCGGTGCCGATAATCCCGTCATCCACTTCTACCTCCGCCGCCGGACGCTCCCAGCGCCGGTGACGGTTTATAAACATACCGCCGTCGACCCTGCCAGGGATCAACGGCGGGTGGGGATCACCGACAGGATCAAATGCTGCCATTCTGAGTGAACGCCTGTCCCGGTATGTCGGGGAAGAATCTCCTCACTTCACTCTCATGAGCCTTTCTTTGGAGATCCTTCCTCGTAGGGATCCCTTCCGGGACGACTCCGCTGACGCTTCGCTCAGGATGACAGTACTTTTTTTACTTTTAGAATAGCTGAGTCATTTCGAGTAAGGCTCTTTAGAGCCGCATTGAGAAATCTCGTGCGGGTGCTGCTCAGCAGAAAAGAAAAAGGCGAGATCCCTCGACTCGCTTTGCTTGCTCGGGATGACAGGATTAATTTGCCTTTTACAGGTCAATCATTTCAAGTTTATCCCCCGATAGAGCCTTGCAATCTCATTGCAAGGCGATGCCTATCCTCCCGTCGCCGTTAGCAAAGGTAACCCCTGTCCCATAGGGAGCTCTATGAGGAAAGGGTCACAAAACAATGTAGTCATTCTGAGTGCTAGTACACCGGGACTCGATATCAAATCCCTGGTGTCCAAGGGATGGACGTTATATCGACTAGCCCGGGATGCAGCGCAGCAGCGGAATCCTGGGTGATGCTTCATTGTACTTTTTTAAAAAAAGTACCAAAAATCCGGTTATGCCATTCCGTTCTAGAACGACTACGCTGCGATTCGGGGAGAATTCGGAACTCCGTCGTCCGACAAGAGCCGGACTCTGTCAGACAGCCGAATTCTACTGTTCTCATCGCACCAGTCGTTCGTACCAACGGAATGGCAAGACCGAAGGTGTTTTTTCCTCGGAGTCTATCGGCAGGCACAATGAAAATCATTGTCCTCCCTCATCAGAGGCTCCTCCCGGAGTGCTCATGGAGTGGTGGGACAAATCACTCTTCGAGGCTGCAGAACAAACTGGAATAAGAGCCTTGCAATCTCATTGCAAGGCGGTGCCAGAACCTTGTCGCCGAACCACTCCAGAGGTCGGTGACGGTCTGAATCGCCCCATCGCCGCCGACCCTGACAGGTTTCAACGGCGGGAAGCATTACTGTCATTTCGACCGAGCCGTTTTGTTTGTAAAGGCGAGTGGAGAAATCTCGTATTTTTTTAGCCAGGTGTATTGCCGGGAAAAAAATTGTCCATTTCCAGAGGGTGGAGTTCGAATTCCCACAGCGGTGACATGGACAACATTTCAACTTACCCGAAAACATTTCATTTACTTACATTATATCGATGAGTAAACGTACCATATTATTAGCCGTTGGATTTATCCTGCTCTGGAACTCGGGGTTTATCGGAGCGGAATACGGGTTGCCTTACACCGGGCCATTTACCTTGCTTTTTTGGCGGTATCTTGCCCTCACATTCCTGATATATTTCTACCTCCGGCTCACACACCGTTTTCGCTGGGTTGACCGAGATGTGATGGTACCGAATATGATTGTCGGAGTGCTTGCGCATGGGGTCTGGCTGAGTTGTGTGCTCCTATCATTGGAGTATCAGGTGCCGGCGGGTATTATCGCGCTGGTTGTTGCACTCCAGCCGATGGCTACCGGGGCTTTTTCCGGTATCGCGGTGGGAGAACCGACTCCATTTTATCGATGGGTGGGGTTGGTCCTCGGATTTGCCGGGGTCGCGATCTCGGTGCTTTCCCGGATAAATTTTGCTGATGCGGGCTCGGTGTTTGGGTATCTCATTCCACTCGGTTCGGTTATCGCTATTACCGCGGCGAGTTTAATCCAACGAAAAATGGAGGTGACGAACACCTCCATCCGCTTACCCGTGGATTTGACTCTGTTTTACCAGTCGCTTGCAACTACCTTGGCCCTGGCATTGCCTGCAGTCCTGTTGGAGCATCTGCAGACGGAATGGAATCCTGAGTTTATCTCCACCATGCTCTGGCTAATTCTAGGTGTGTCGTTAGGCGCCTATGCGCTCATGTGGCTTTTGATTGAACGTATGGATGCCACCCGGGTGGCCAGCCTGTTCTATTTCGGACCACCGGTGACGATGTTAATGGCGTGGATTGCATTTGGTGATACCCTGACGTTGATGGACATTCTGGGATTAATCGTGGTATTTACAGGGGTGTTGCTGACGCAGAAAACAAACAAAACTGCACAACAATCCCAACGTGCAAGTCGATAATTCTATTCCTTTGATTGCACCTTACAATAAGCATCAAATTAAAAGTAGACACTGTATCATCAGAGAAAAAACCTCCAGCAAAATTCGAGCAAAAATATTGTCACTTTGGCGTAATAGACCACCACATGAACTTCGATCAATTTTTTGATTTGAATTTGGGGATACCCTGAAACCCTTGATAATACTGCATTAGACAACAAAAAAAAGCGGGCCTGATCGCTCAGAACCCGCTTCAATGCTGCGTTGCGGAGAGGGGGAGATTCGAACTCCCGGAGGCGGTTTAGACCACCTCGACGGTTTAGCAAACCGCTGCTTTCAGCCAGCTCAGCCACCTCTCCAATACTTCCGTTGCCTCAAAAAGCGTGAATAATATACCGACACACTCCATGATGAGCAAGTCTGAATTCGCCTGCGAATCTCCCCTTCCGAGAGTCTAATTCAATATGTATAATTGCACCTATGTCTTCGAAAAACCCGATAGATAAATCGCTATTTCAGGAGCATCCGGTCGCCTTTGCAGAAAAATTAGTGGGAATGAAACTTCAGGTGGAAGATTGTACCGGACGAATCGTAGAAACCGAGGCGTATACGGGGCCGCCGGAAGATCTCGCCTCCCATGCCTACACCAGAAAAAACAGCGCTGCCGAAATTATGCAAACCTACGGACGACTGTATATTTATTCTATCCACGGGGGGCAGGCGACCAACATCACCTGTGGGAAGGAACAGGTTGGTGCTGTGCTCATCCGGGCGATTGAACCGCTGTCCGGGATCGATCTGATGATCCGGCGGCGCAGCCGGAAAAACACCAAAATTTCAACGACCTGGGATTCCAACAATTACAAGAGTTTACATTCAATGCTCAACGGTCCGAATAAATTGACTGCGGCGTTGGGTATCCGGAAAGCCTGGAATGAGACACCGGTTGGAAGGTATGTGGAAATTATCGAAGGAGAAACACCTGAAGCAATCGTCGCGACGCCCCGCATTGGAATTTCAGCATCCACGGAACACCGGTGGCGGTTCTGTGATGCGGACAGTGACTTCCTGAGTCGTCCCGTAACTAATTGATATTACATTATTTCTAAGATCACTCAATCAGCGTTGCTCCGTTGAATATCTCAGACATATCAGATACATTTAAATTTATGGCGAGATTATTACTACCGGAGAATGCTACTTGACTGTAGCCAACCTTACACAAGATGACAAAGTAGATCGCTACTTTACTTCAATGGAACAGGTGCGCCAACGAACATTCGATTTAGTCAGCCAGCTCCCGGAAGAGGTCCTCACCACACAACATGATCCACTGATGAGTCCGTTGATTTGGGATCTGGGACACATCGCAAATTTCGAAGAACTCTGGTTCCTGCAGCACTATCTCGGCCAGGAGCCAATCAGTGAAGAGTACAATTTTATCTACAATGCGTTGTCAAAACCCAGAAGCGAAAGAAGTTCGCTTTCCCTGCCGGATTTGGAGACGACGAAACAATATATGCAGACCGTCCGGAACCGGGTGACAGCGTCAATCACAAGGGATGACCTGCACTCCGGAAATCCACTCATGGAGAACGGTTTTCTCTTTGAATTAGTTCTGCGGCACGAGATGCAGCACCAGGAAACCATGCTTATCACGCTACAAATCATGGAAAATAATGCATTCCACCCTCCCTGTGATACCAAATTCATCACTCCGGCCGGTACTGATGACACTGCAATGCAATTTATTCCCGGGGGTGATTTTCTAATGGGCTGGAATAAAAACGGTTTTGCCTACGATAACGAAAAACCAGCACATACCGTTGAAATCGAGCCGTTTTATATGGATAAATACCCGGTCAACATCCGGCGCTACCTTGAATTCATGAATGACGGCGGCTATTCCGATCCGGAATACTGGTCGGACGAAGGATGGGAGTGGCGGACAAACAATAAAATTAACGCGCCAAAATACTGGAAAAATGTGGAAGGACATTGGCAGTTGCGGCGATTTGATGAATGGCTTCCGGTGAATCCGGAGGAACCGGTTATGCATGTCAGTTGGTACGAGGCAGAGGCGTTCTGCCATTACGAGGGGAAACGGTTACCGACTGAAGCAGAATGGGAATATGCCTCGTCGGTGGACCCGAAGTCCGGCGAAAAGCATATATATCCCTGGGGGAATTCTTACGAGGAAAAACACGCCAATATCAATCTGGAGGCATTTCATCCCGCTGCCATCGGCGCAATTGAAGGAGGCTCCTCGCCGACAGGCTGTGAGCAAATGATCGGTGACGTCTGGGAGTGGACGGCGAGTGACTTCCGTGCATACCCCGGTTTCGAGGCATTTCCGTACAAGGAGTACTCGGAAATTTTCTTTGGTGATGAGTATAAGGTATTGCGCGGCGGCGCATGGTCGGTAAACAGGCGTGTTATAAGCAACACCTTCCGAAACTGGGACTATCCAATTCGGCGGCAAATTTTCTCCGGGTTCCGCTGTGCGAAGGATGCAAACTAGGCGGGAATCCAATGTGTAGACACCTGGCATATATGGGCAAACCGATTCCGCTGGATTCGTTGATCTACGAGCCGCCCCGGTCATTGGAGGTTCAGAGTTATGATCCGCAGGAGTTGTTATCCGGGAATGTGAATGTCGATGGTTTCGGATGCGGGTGGTACAATCGGGACATCTCTGAAGAGCCAGGGGTGTACACCAGCATGCGAAATCTCTGGGCGGATAGCAGTTTTCGAAGTATCAGCAAGATAATCCGTCCGGGTTTACTATTGGCGTCAGTTCGGAATGCGACTCCACCTTCACCTGTAGATGAGCAAAGCGTCCAGCCGTTTGCTCGCGGCAGGTATCTGTTCATGCACAATGGACAAATCACTGGTTACCATAAGAAGGTAAAGCGGTCACTTCACGCCGAACTTCCGGACGATCTTTACTCAACGCTCTACAGCCATTCTGATTCCGCCACCATTTTTGCGCTTTTGTATAACGAGTTGCGTCAATGCGAGCCTTCACAAGGGAGTATGATTGAAGGGCTACAAAATATTATTCATACCATTACTGCTTATGCCGCGGAAGCCGGCTCCGAATGCCAGCTGAACCTGGCACTCTCGGATGGAGAATCTATCATCATGTCGCGATACTCGAATACTGAGGATTCAAACAGCCTGTATTGCCTGAAGGACGGAGAGAATTTCCCCGAATCGGTTCTCATTGCCTCGGAAGCGCTTGACGATGATGCGGACTGGGAAAAGGTTCCGCATAACCATTTGATATCTGTAAACAGCCAAAACGAAATCACACTACAGCCACTGACCACTGGAGAATAATCGATGTCAGCCCCTGTTGCCACTGCCACAAACCAGATAGAAATAACCGCTGCCAATCATCCCGGAGATTCATTTGCCGAGGATATCCGGGATGGCCTCACCCGTGATCCCAAGGTGCTCTTTCCAAAATATTTGTACGATGAACGAGGCTCCGAATTGTTCGCCCGAATTTGTACCCTGCCGGAATATTATCAGACCCGTACGGAAAGGAAAATTTTGGCCGAAATTAGTAAAGAGTTGATAGAACAACATCAACCTGTGACGCTGGTGGAGTACGGTGCCGGTGCAGCCACCAAAACAAAGATCCTGCTGGATGCCATGCGGGACGCTAACCTGTTGCATCGATATGTTCCCATAGATGTAAGCGCCGAATTTCTCCGGAGAGCTGCAGGATCGCTTGCGGAGGATTATCCCGGAATGCAGATTCACGGATTAACCGGTGATTTTCTGGAACCAATAGAGTTACCGCATTCAGACGAACCCCGGCTCATAGCTTTTCTGGGCTCGACCATCGGAAATCTCACTGACTCAGAGGCGGACGAATTTTTCGCCATGATCACCGACCAAATGACGCCCAAAGACCGGTTTCTCCTGGGCATCGATCTTGTAAAAGACGTGAACATACTCGAACGTGCGTACAACGATTCGCAGGGCGTGACAGCTGCATTTAACAAGAATATACTGCAGATCATAAACCGGCGTATGAGTGCGGATTTTAACTCGGATACCTTTCAGCATCACGCCTTCTACAATCCCTGGGAGGCACAGATTGAGATACATTTAATCTCCCGGGAGAAGCAAGTTGTTCATATCAGTGAGTTGGAGATGGAAGTGTCGTTTCGAAAGGGTGAGTCAATTCGCACGGAAATCAGCTGTAAATATACGCGTGAACGAGTAGAACACCTGCTTGTACACGCTGGCCTGGAGCCACTGGAATGGTTTACAGACGACCGCGAATATTTCGGCCTCTCCCTGAGCAGGCTAAGTGGCTGATATTTTACCAACCTGAGAAATAGTCAACGTATGATACACCTTGAACGGGTTTCCAAACAGTATAATAGTACTATTGCAGTTGATAAACTGACACTGAACGTGAACCAGGGCGAACTGTTGGTGCTCCTGGGTACCAGCGGCTGCGGAAAAACCACAACGCTAAAGATGATTAACCGCCTCATTGAACCGGATTCCGGCGCTATTACTATCGACGGGACTCCCACAATGGATATCGATGTGGTCGTGCTTCGCAGACAAATCGGATATGTATTTCAGGGAATCGGACTGTTTCCGCATATGACGGTTGGGGAAAATGTCGGGATTATCCCGAAGCTATCAGGCTGGAGTGACGAGCTGCGGAATGAACGCATCCGTGAATTGCTCGACCTGTTGAATCTTCCACCGGAGGAGTTCGCTAACCGGAAACCGGCGCAACTCTCCGGCGGTCAGCAGCAGCGGATCGGGGTTGCGCGGGCCCTGGCAGCCCGTCCCGATATTATGCTGATGGACGAACCGTTTGGTGCGCTCGATCCACTCACAAGGGTTCAGTTACAGGAGGAATACCAGTCCATCCGAAAGCAACTCGGCGTGACCACGGTGTTTGTGACCCATGATATGACCGAAGCCCTGCTCATGGGTGATCGGATTGCGGTTATGCGGGATGGCGCCTTAATACAAATTGATACTCCGGGGGAGATGGTAAACCATCCAGCCGACGAATATGTGGCACGGCTCATGGAAACGCCAAAACGCCAGGCCGATGCGCTGGAACAGCTAACCCACGAATGATGGCAGGAATCCAGGAACAGCTACAATATCTACCGTCTTACCTCGGCGGACACCTTCGACTGGTACTCGTTGCGTTGGGCTTCGGCGCCGGAATCAGTATTCCCCTGGGGATTGTGGCTACCCGGTTTAAGCGGATGGAGTCGACAATTCTTGGCGTGGCCGGTGTGATCCAGACCATACCAGGTCTCGCCCTATTGGCTATAATGGTTCCGCTACTGAATATGATCGGCATTATTCCGGCGCTGGTTGCGCTGACTCTGTACAGCCTTCTCCCGATCTTGCGGAATACCGTGGTCGGAATCAGGGAAATCGATGCCGATATCGTTGAAGCGGGAAGAGGAATCGGTATGACAAATAAACAGCTATTGCGCATGGTACAATTGCCGCTGGCCATTCCGGTGATTATTGCGGGACTCCGCACCGCAACGGTGTGGGTCGTGGGTATTGCCACGCTCTCCACTCCCGTAGGCGCCACTTCGTTGGGGAATTTTATTTTTAGCGGACTCCAGACCAGAAATAATGCAGCGATTTTGGTGGGATGCGTTGCCGCGGCAGTATTGGCGTTGATACTGGATTGGATTATCCATGCCTTCGAGACCGGAGTTCGAGAGCAGAACCGGGGAAAAATCTGGATCGCTTCAGTGGCATCGGCAATTGTCCTGATTCTTGCCGGAACGCTCGGAATCGGAACACCCGGTTTTTCTGCAGAGAAGGATAAGACTATTACCATCGGGAGTAAACCGTTCACCGAACAGTATATCCTGAGTGAGTTCCTCAGCCAATACGTGGACCGGGAGATTGGGTATTCCACGGAGAAAGTACAAAATCTCGGGTCGACGGTGGCGTTCGATGCGCTGGTGGAAAATCAAATAGATATATACGTAGATTATTCCGGCACACTCTGGAATATGCACATGAAAAACAAGGAAATGCCGACGGATCCGGATCAATTATTAAATCAATTATCCGATTATCTCAGCGAAAAATACGGAGTCACCGTGGCCGTCCCATTGGGGTTCGAAAACGCCTATTGTCTGGCCATGAAGGGAAGCGAAGCGGCGAAACTCGGGATTGAAGGCATTGATGATCTCAGACGATATCAGAACTCACTGGTTATGGGCAGCGACGTGGAGTTCTTCGGGCGGCCGGAATGGTCCAGGCTTCAGGAAGAGTACGATTTACATTTTAAGGCAACCCGATCTATGGATGCGGTTCTTATGTACGAGGCGATTCGGGAGGATCAGGTTGATGTAATCAGTGCCTATACCACCGACGGCCGCATCGATGCCTACAACCTGACGATTCTCGAAGATCCGGCGGGTGTCTTTCCGCCGTATGATGCAGTCGTTTTACTCAGCCCTGAAATGAGTTCATCTAGTGTGCTAATCCGGAATATCAGGAAACTGGAGGACAGCATTTCCGCTGAAGTCATGCGAAAGATGAATTTGGAAGTCGATCAGAACGACAGGTCGCCGCAGCAGGTCGGTGTCGAATTATACCGCCGGATTATCGAACAGAATTTGCGATAGATAAATTCGGTGAAATTCGGGGTTGGAAGTATTTGATTTGGAGGTGACGGTTCCCTATATTTTCGCCGGTGCAATCATGGAGGGGTGGCCGAGTGGTTGAAGGCGCACGCTTGGAAAGCGTGTGATGGCAACCCCATCCGTGGGTTCGAATCCCACCCCCTCCGCATTTACTTCAGTATTAAATTGTTATAGTGTTCTGGTGTTTGAATAATTGGTGTCGTACTCATACTCATAATCCTAATCCAGCGGTTTTTCGATCCGGTAGTGTTTTCATAGGATGATCGCCTGTTGCAATCATGAGTGTTTTGGTTATATTTATCAATGAAACGAAGAAAAGGAGTGATGGAGAGCGAATGAAGGAACCGGATGAAATAAAAAAGACACTCGAAGATGAGTTCGCAGGTGCCACGGTTGAGGTAGAAGACCTCACCGGAACCAAAGACCATTTTCAGGTGACGGTCATAAGCGAAGCGTTTGAAGACAAAAGTCTCGTTGAACAGCATCGGATGGTTTACGCGCCCTTTAATGAAGAGATAGGCGGGCCGATCCATGCCTTTTCAATCAAGACATTTACACCCGAAAAATGGCAGAAAAAACAGGAAAACACTATACAATAATCGGAGTATTGTTATGAGTAAGGAAGAAGTGCTGAAACAGATAGAAAACGAAGTTAACGAGAACGATGTGATGGTCTATATGAAGGGGACACCGGATTTCCCGCAGTGTGGCTTTTCTAACAGGGTAGTTCAGATTTTCCGGCAACTCGGCGTCCCGTTCGAAGCTAAAAATGTTCTGGAAGATTCTGAATTCAGGTACATTTTGCAGGAATATAGTAACTGGCCGACCATTCCCCAGGTATTTATCGATGGCAAACTCATAGGCGGCAGCGATATTTGCATGGAGATGTATCAAAACGGGGAACTGCAGGAACTGCTGAAAAAGGAATCCGCGGCAGAGTCCTGATATATTTAAATGTACCAATGATTCTACACGGCCCGCTGGCGTTTCGCCGGCGGGCTTTTTTGTTGCACTCCTTCCCAATGATTTTTAGGATAATGGCACGGCTATAATTATCAATGTGAAGTGAGGAGGAATTTTATGGAAATTCAGGCAACAAAAAACGGACCGTATCTAGTCAAAAATGCCGAAAAGGTTACGGACCACGAGGGGAATGAGTACGAAATCGATGACACCATTGCCCTGTGTCGCTGCGGACAATCCAGCGACAAACCGTTCTGCGACGGGACACACAAAGACGTCGGATTCACTGCAGAGGAAACGGTCTGAGTGAACCAATATCATTGGTAGAAGAAAAGCCCGGCAAATGCCGGGCTTTTTTATTATACAAAACTCAGATAGCGCACCCGCGAATTTATCCAATAGGTTTCCGCCCGGAAAAAATTGTATATTAAAGGCAGGCCACGACCGAAAATTGGCGCAATTGATGCCTTCCAAATTTGTCCATATCAAATTACTTGCTGTGCTCATATTTAGCGTTTTCATCGTTCCGAAAGACGGGATTACTCAGCCAATTCCCACCAGAGATATCAGCCCATTTGTCGCTATGTACGGCCTGCCCGGAGCGCTACCGGCTTCTGTACTGACATCCGGTGCCATCGAATTCAGACTTCATTCGGACCTGGCGAACAATGCCACCTGGGATGCTGCCAGACAGGCGCGGGTTGTGCTGGATGGTGAAACCGTCCGTAATACCCTCGCTGCACGAATAGGTGTTGGAGGACAATTTGAAGTCGGCCTGGAAATTCCCGTGGTCAAAAATACCGCTGGCACGACGGACAAGATTATTCGAAGATTTCATTCAATATTTGGGATTCCGCAGGGGAGCCGGAATACGCTGGAATCGGACAGGTTTCTATACCAGGTCGACTATTCCGATGGCCGGTCGCTCACGATTCGGGAACACAGATTCCAAATCGGAGACATTGGCCTGAGAGCAGGTTTAGACATCTCTGAAATAACCGGTCTGCAATCAGCACTGTGGATACGGATTGATCTTCCCACCGGCAATACAGCTACTATGGTTGGGAACGGTCAGACGGATCTGGCCGCAGGCATATCGATACGCGAGGCAAGCCGTCTTCTCCGGAATCGCCTTCTGCATCTCTATGGCACGGGAGGATTTATACTGCCGGGAAATCGGTCTCTTACTGGGATTCTCCCGGTCAAAAATGTCCTCTTTTTCCACAGTGGCGCAGACTATGAAATTTTTTCAAAGATGAATCTCCTGGTGCAGATTGATGCGCATACACCATTTTATGAGCATCAGTTCGAGCAACTTGGTTCGACAGTCTTCCAACTGAATTTTGGAGGGAGTATTCATCTGTCGGAGGAAATCGGCTTGAGTCTCACCGTCGCCGAAGACATAGCCGTGAGTACCTCCTCTGATGTCATTTTCCGTGGTGCCGTTTGGTGCGGATTCCCAACTTCCCGGTAGTATTTTTTCCGAATTAATTCATAAATTTCATAGTTGGAATAGCAATGAACAGACTGACTCTCCATGTCGATTGATATCCTGATTGTCTTTATCCTGCTGGTTGTCGCTACCGTTCTATTTGTCTCAGAACGTGTCTCGTTTGATGTGACCGCGTTAATAATCATGGGCACATTACTGATTTCCGGGATTCTTACTGTCGGGGAGGGATTATCCGGTTTAAGCAATCGGGCCACGGTCACTATCGCCTGCATGTTCGTCCTCAGTGAAGGCGTCCGCCGGACCGGTGCGTTGAGTATCGTCAGTGATTATTTCTCCGATTTGGGACAACGAAACTACTGGATGGCCATGTTGGCCATGATGTTGGTGATTGCAGTAATATCCGCATTTATAAATAACACAGCCGCGGTTGCGATATTTATTCCGGTAGTTGTCGGTGTTGCGCTGGATATGAATGAAAGCCCTTCCAAGCTGCTCATGCCGCTGTCCTTCGCCAGCATGTTCGGCGGGGTCTGTACCCTTATCGGAACTTCAACGAACATCCTGGTTGGTTCCATAGCCAAAGATCACGGTGTGGAACCGTTTTCAATGTTTGAAATGACTCCACTGGGCATTATCCTGTTCGCTGTCGGATTCGTTTATTTGTTTGCCGGTGGCATCCGGATGATCCCGGAGCGTCGTTCCGCCGGGGATCTAACATCCAGTTTCGAGATGAACCCGTTCCTGACCGATATCGTCATTGAGCCGGAATTCGAACATATTGGGGAGCACCTGGACGAGTGCGCGTTAACCCAGGATCTGGATTTAGATATTATCCAGGTCTTTCGGGAGACTGGCGATGTTTCCGCAGAAGGACCCCGGGGGCTTGTCCGGGCCGGCGATGTAATTCGTATTCGTGGGAGTGCAAAGGAAATTGACAAGTTAATCCGCCGAAATGATGTATCCCTCAAACCGACTAGAGATTGGTATGACGTGGACCTTGAAGCGGGGAATTACGCGCTGGTGGAAGCAGTAATTGCTCCGGAAACCGGGGTAGAGTCGACAAAGATTGGCGATGCCCAATTTTATGAACGGTTAGGTGCGGTCGTACTTGCGATACGCCATCACGGAGAACTGCAGCAGGAAGATCTGGACGATGTGCGCCTCTCCGGCGGCGATACCGTGCTTCTGAGTATGGATCAGGAACGCTTGCCGGAGATAAAGCAGAACCGTTCTTTTGTTGTCGTCTCAGAAATAGGCCTGAATCGTTACCGTCGCTCCAAAATGCCGATTGCGCTGATTATCCTCGCCGGCGTAATCCTGACGGCGGCTTTGAACCTGGTGCCCATTGTCACTAGCGCCGTGACCGGGTGTATCCTCCTAATTCTCAGCGGATGTCTGACCAATGAAGAGGCCTACGAGGCCATCAACTGGGAGGTGATTTTCCTGTTAGCCGGAGTGCTTCCGCTGGGAATAGCCATGGATAAAACCGGTGCCGCAGGCATGCTGTCGGATTTTGTCCTGAATTTTCTCGGGGAACTCGGGCCCACAGCGGTCCTCTCCGGGTTTTTTCTGCTCTCTATGTTGCTTACTAACCTGATCTCGAATCAGGCGACTGCTGCATTGCTGGCACCTATTGCTATCCAGGCAGCATATTCAATGGATGTGAGTGTCCGGCCATTTCTCATGGCCGTGACGTTTGCTGCCTCGCTGAGCTTTATAACACCGGTAGGATACCAGACGAATACTCTCATCTTTGGACCGGGGCAGTATAAATTTACCGATTTTACAAGGGTGGGAACTCCGCTGAATATTCTGTTCTGGATTATCGCTACTTTTATGATTCCGGTGATCTGGCCATTTTAACTCTGGAGCTATATCCATACACAACGGGGAAATCATACACAGGAACACCGGCCTTGTTATCGCTTGAATACCGGTGACCTATATAGTATCGGTATCTGTACGGCAACCGTCCGTCATTGCCACATTCCCGGTACATTATTGGTAAAAATCACGTCGGACTAGGGTTTTGTGGGTAATATTTACATAAAAATCGATTTTTGCAGAGATCTATGCTTGACAATGCTGAAAACCTATTCTTATCTTCGAATGAAGTGACTGCAAAAAGTCTTGCCGTCGTAAGAAGAACAAATAACAAAGGATGTTTCGAGCAATGGCAGAACAAGAGACCGGCACAGTAAAGTGGTTTAATAACTCTAAAGGCTTTGGGTTTATCGAGCGCGAAGAAGGCGATGACGTATTCGTCCATTACTCCGATATTACCGGAGATGGCTTCCGTTCATTGGCTGAAGGTCAGCGGGTTGAGTTTACTGTGACCCAGGGTGACAAAGGCCCCAAAGCCCAAAACGTTGGCGTCATTGAGTAAGATTGGTGATTGATTCTCCGTCTTTATAGTAACTCTCTACGCATAACCGTGTTTGTGATACTGTAAATTTCGATTCGGCTGAATATCTATTTAATTCAGCGGAATACGTCGTGGGACGTAATTCATAACAGAATCGAATGTTGGCGGTGGACTACGGCTGTGAGGCCAGGAAAAGCGATTCCGGTACGTGGCGTCTTCACTCGGAGTGTTATCGATATCCCGGTATTGTCAATTTTTAGCATTCCGTTTCAAAGTACGGAGACGGTAATGCTTGTTAATTGATCGGTGTTATCTTAAGGTGTTGCCGGAATATTATCATGAACATCGAATCACTCCAAGACCTGCAGAGGCAAATCCAAAATTCCAGTGCTGGATTGTTCTATTTCAGTACATCGGACTGTAACGTCTGTAAAGTGCTGAAACCCAAGGTGGAGGAATTACTGTCCCAATCCTTTCCAAAGATGGAGTTCTACTACATCGACTGTGAAGCGTACCCGGATGTAGCAGCTCAGTTCCAGGTATTCACCGTTCCGACGCTGATCGCGTATTTCGATGGGAGAGAAGCCTTCCGGAAATCCAGATCGGTTGGAATTCAAGAACTGGCAAGCGCTATTCAGCGACCGTATACGATGTTGTTTGACGAGAAAAATAATACCGATTAGACTCATACAGATCTAAAATTATTGAAGCCCCGGGACTCCAATGGAGTTCCGGGGCTTTTTTGTAGCGGGAGAGGGATTCGAACCCCCGACAAATGGATTATGATTCCACTGCTCTGCCAGCTGAGCTATCCCGCCCCAATTCTCATAAAGCGCGGTAAAATTAGAGGCATCTGCTCCATTATGCAAGGAGAAATTGGAAATCCGTGGGCGGGTAAAACGAGTCGCACTCATATCGCGGTTCAACCGGGAAATTCACTCTCGGTTTAGCAATATGGGACCCAATATCCCGGTGTTTCCCTGCCAATGAATTGTTAAACTCTGAGTTATAGACACAAACAGACACAGGAGAACCCTGCTCATGCTCAGGAAAACCGTTATTATACTTTTTACAGCAACTCTGTTCATAATGGGATGTGCGCCACCTGAACCAATTGAGATTTACCTGATCGGCGATTCCATTACCGCAACCAAACCAACGGATGAATATCCCATGGTGGGGTGGGGGCAGATTTTGCCGGGATATTTCGACAGCTCTTTGGTAAATATTCATAATCATGCCAAGAATGGCCGGAGCACCAAAAGTTTCATATCTGAAGGTCGCTGGACCACGGTAAAAGATTCCCTGCAGCCGGGTGACTGGGTATTAATACAGTTCGGCCACAATGATGAGAAAGAGTATGATACCACCCGTTACACTGATCCGGACTCTGCTTTCCCTGAAAATCTGAAAAAGTTTGTCCGGGAGGCCAGAGATTTGGGTGCCACTCCGCTGTTGATGACGCCGGTAGTCCGTAGAAAATTCGATGACTCCGGTGAGCCGGTGCCGACTCACGGTGAATATCCTGCAGCGGTACAAGGTGTTGCGGAGAAACTCGATGTGTATTTTATTGATATCCGAAACCGAAGCTGGAAGCAGCTGGAATCTCTGGGAGTTCACGGTTCGAAAAAACTGTGGTTATTGCTGGAACCAGGAGAATCCGAGAACTGGCCAGACGGACTTGAAGATAATTCGCATCTGTCGGAATATGGCGCACACCAGGTCTGCCAAATGATTGTACAGGGGATCCGGGGGAATGACATACCGCTCACGCCGTATCTCGCGGAAAATTTCCCGAAATAACCCGGCTGAATTGTTTACTTCAAATGGGTGACTTTTTGCAGACTCACCCGTCCGTCCGGTCCAACAACCCGGATTAAATACGGTCCGGTACTCACTCGGTTTCCGGAGTTATCTCTGCCAGCCCACTTGATCTGTTTGTGCCCAATCGTGGTTTGATTCCCATGGAAGAGCGTCCGGATTAGCCGGCCCCGTATATCGTATACCCGGATAGAAACTTGTCCGGGACGATGGAGTTCATACGGTATAACTACTGTACCATTGAAGGGATTCGGGTACGCATTACCCAGGGCAAACTCCTCAGGTGCAGAAGTCGCCCCATCTGCGTAAACACCCGTGGCCGTTGACTTTGTCGTAAATTTAAGTCCCCAGACGCGGTTCCCGCGGAAATAGGGATTATCCTCCGGCTCACAAATATTCAGAGAAAAGACATGGCCGCCGTAATCCTGAGTCGTTTTCACTAGTATTCGGTTTTCTCCGGCATTGATTGTGACAGGTATTATCTCCGAATAAAATTTGGTGCTGCTGAAGTTGCGGTATGAGGAAAAACTATATACCACTTCACCATTCAGCCAGATCTTCAGACCATCATCGGATCCGATCCACAACTCAGCATCCTGGGTTTTCGGGGCGGTGAAGTAGGTGAAGGCGTAGGCTGCCTGGTCGGTTATGCTACCGTAATAGTATCCAACGTCCAGGCGATCCTCGGTAAAATAGACCGGATCACTCCAGCCGCCCTGTCCGGCGACCGGGGCCAGACTGGCTTCTCCGGAAAGAAATTCGTGCTCAGTTGGTTCGTCTATTCCCTCGGTATCATACGGCCCCTTCATGAGCCATACCCGGTTACTTTGCCCGTATTCAGCGGTGGAGGAGGAATTCTTCCGAAACCGGATCTGAGTTTCCACAATTGAAGAGCCTGCCACGGTGATATCCTCCGGATTATTAGTACCAAGTCCCCGGCGTTCTGCAAGGGTAATATGTTCGATGTCGTCGGGATTGAGTCCCATAAGCCGTGCCGAAACATGGTCTGCTGCCACGGGATCGGGGCTGGCGATGATCGTGTTCATTCGGACCAGGTTCGTTATCTCCCCTCCGCTTCGCTCGGCCGATTTACTGCGTTCCAGACACGCGATGGCATCCACTACGGCGAAATCGATACCGGCTAGGGTGCTCAGGTCTACGATCTCTTTGTCCGTCCAGTAGTGCGGTGGATCTTCGTGGACGAGACTGATGGAATAATCATTTTGCGGGACGCCGGTGGTTTTGTGAAAGCCGTACTTGGTACTTGGTGCCAGGCCGATCTGATTTTTCAGCGCCACGGTCATCCCCGGTGTATGTATCTTCATCACGGGGATGGTGATATAAAAATCCGCATTTAAGACATCTTTATGGATAAAATATTCACCGTACTGCGGAAGCGCATCACCGCCGCCAGGGACTTCAACCAATTCCAGATCCTGCCACGGATCGTCTGGTGGAGATCCATTCAGGTTTGAAAAACGCAAATTAATGCCTGAGAGATTCTCGTCTGTAAGAAGATCCTGGTATCCTGCGGTATCCCAGAGTTTATCCCACACCGGACTGCTGAACCGCGATTGGTAAACCATCTCGTAATCCATGGGACGCGGTGCGCCTTCGCCGACCACGATTTCGATATTACCGGGGGCAATCTCGTCGATGATCTTGATCAGCGCTTTGACGACTCGGACATCCGTCACTTCACCGCTGCCCGGAGGTTCCGGATCCACGATATTTGGCTTCAGCAGGACCATATCGCCGCTTTCGATTTTTCCCTCGAATCCCCCGGCAAGTTCCACGGATTTTCTTACCATTGCTTCGATGGTAGTGTATTCTATGGAGGCATCATCGGTTGGTATCGGATTGTCCAGTGACGAATCGTCCGAACGCACGATTGACACTGTCGCCGGAGATGATACTACACCCGGAAAATCGGATACAGGTCGGGAAAACGGAAATTCTCCGATGTCCCGATGCGCCTGATTCAAATCCCAGGCAAGCCAGGTGGTGATTATCAATGCCGCGAGAATTATTTTCCCAGGTGATTTCCATCGATTCATCTGAATTACTCCTGTGTCTCTCTGTGTGAGATCTCTGCGTTTTGGCATCTATGGGAAGAACAACAGCACCAGTATGCCGGACAGGTATGCGCCCAGAAAGGTAACTGCCAGGTAAAATATCAAGGTTTTCATACCGAGCATGGATTTGTAGATATAGAGGGTCTCGAGTTTGGTGGCAGGCCCGGCAATGAAAAAAGCCAGCACAGCACCGTCGCTCATCCCCATGGTACGGAGGACTTCGATGAGTGGGATAGCCGCGCCACCACAGCTATAAAAGGGAACGCCCAGCGCCATCGCAATGACGATGCCCTGGTGCCCCTGTTCGCCTAAGACTCGGGCGATCCAATCCGGGGATACAAGTGCTTTAACCATTGCGCTCACAAGTAGAGCAATAAGGAAATAGCGTCCCAGAAAGAGCGTACTTCGATACATATCCATCCAAAATGGCCGGTGGGATTTGTCCTGCCCTTGAGAATAATCAGGCATCCGTACGTCGATAGACTGGAGTACCCACCTGGCGAGTATACCGCCACCTATGGCAAGGATGAGAGTGGTCGCTATCCGGAGCAAAGCTATTTTCAATCCGAGTTGGGCCAGTGTAAAATAGAACACGCTGGGATTCAGCAGCGGTGAGGCGATGGCAAAAGTCACAACCGCACTTAACGACGCCCCAATCGCCAGCAGAGATATACCGATAGGTACAGCAACATAAGTTGGCAGTGGAGAAACGATACCAACCAGCGCTGCAATGAGGATGGCGACGGGTTCTTTTCTTCCGTCGAATCGAATAAATCCTGTGCCCAGCGATCGCGATAGGATCACCTGAATGAGTATCGCCAGCAGAAAATACGGCGCCACCGTGGCGAACAGTTCCAGGAAGGCCTGCAGAATGCGCAGTGTGTAAGTGCCCTCAAACGTTTCGGAGAGAAGCGGATAGAGTTCTATTGCCGTTGCCCTTTACCTTCGATTAGTTTCCTGACTAAAAAAAACCGAAATCTGAAATTAAATTTCATATTCGATGGATTTCATCAGTTGGTATCTTAATATAAACCAGTCCGGGAGCGCTGGAAATGAAATAATCCGCCGGATATACCGGAGCCGGGAAACTGAAAAGTGGAGCATTATTGGTCTCCCCGACGGTAATTTTCTTTTAATCTGCCGCCGGGTGGGATTATATTACAAGAAGCGTTTTCCTGCAAGCCACTGCACTTTTTAATAAGGTCAATATCCCAGCGATATCTTCGTGCAGGCATTTTTGAATGTCCTGCCGGGGTTAACGACATCGCTGTTCGATTTGGCAGAGATGCTAACGTTATTATCGAAAATGTTGGATAGTTTTTGCACCAGATAACAAGTCAATGCGGGGCAACAGGCGAGTTCGATCATATATAGATCGTTAACTTAATTCTCAGAATAAACTGTGATGTTACTTATGAAATTACGCGATGGAATCCTAAAAATATTTGCACTGTTTTTGCTCTTTATCGCTGCACATCTTCCCGCACAAAATATCTCCACAAACTTCTCCCCATTGGAACTATGGTACGATGAACCGGCGGTAGAGTGGGTGGATGCGCTCCCAATCGGGAACGGCCGGCTTGGCGGAATGGTTTTTGGGCGAGTTCACCAGGAGCGTATCCAATTGAATGAGGAGTCCATCTGGACTGGTCAGCCAATTGATCGCCAAAATCCCGAAGCACAAGAATCTCTGCCAAAAATCAGGAAGATGCTGTTTGACGGGGAGTACGAAAAGGCGGAGACGCTTGTGGAAGAAAAAATATTGGGGAAGTCGGCCTGGCGTTCGTATCAGACATTGGGCAATCTGCGTCTGAATATGGAGCATGAGGGACAAGTCAGGGGCTATCGTCGTTCGCTAAATCTTGATAAGGCTGTTGCTACGGTCGAATACACTACCAAAAGCATCCAGTACCGGCGGGAGTATTTTTCCAGCCCGGTGGATCAATGTCTGGTTATCCGGCTGTCAGCAGATCAGCCAGGCGCTCTAAGTTTTTCAACCCGGCTTACACGTCCCAAAGATGCCATGATGACCGTATCAAAGGATGGGACGATAACGATGCAGGGGAGAGTATCGGTTGGGGGAGCGGATACACTGGGTGGCGATCCTGGAGTGAACTATTGTTCAAATTTGCAGGTTCGGCCGATTGGTGGCGTAATAAAGGCAGCCGGCGATAGTATTACCGTTACCGGTGCCGATGAAGTGGTGCTCGTTTTAGTTGCGGCCACCGACTATTGGGGAGATGTCCCGCAGGCCGTTTGCGAAGATCGTTTGGATAGCATCGGCGAAAAACCTTATTTGAAGATCAAAGAAGACCATATAGCGGAACACCAGCGCCTGTTTGAGAGGGTGAACCTTGATCTGGGAACGTCCGCCACTGCCGAACTTCCTACAGATGAACGGCTCGCCGCCTTCAAAGGGAGCACTTTTGATCCTGACCTGATACGCCTCTACTTCCAGTACGGGCGTTATCTGCTCGTCAGCAGTTCTCGCCCCGGCGATTTGGCCGCCAATCTGCAGGGGATCTGGGCGGAAGGACTTACACCGCCGTGGAGCGCGGATTATCACATCAACATCAATATTCAGATGAACTACTGGCCGGCGGAGGTCACGAATCTGGCCGAGTGTCATCTGCCATTTTTGGCACTGGTAGATTCTTTACGCCACCGCGGGCGTACGACTGCCAGAGAAACCTATAACTCCCGGGGATTTGTAGCACACTATACCACTGACGTTTGGTGGTGGACGACACCGGAAAGCCAAGCTCAGTGGGGGATGTGGCCGATGGGAGCGGCGTGGGCCACCGGCCATCTCTGGGAGCATTTTGCATTCAGTGGCGACCGGGAATTTTTGGAGCAGACGTATCCGATATTGAAAGAAGCGGCCTACTTTTTCGTTGATTATCTGGTGGAAGATCCGGAGACGGGATACCTGGTTTCCGGCCCGTCCATCTCACCGGAGAACCAGTTCCGTACAAAAGATGGCCAGATTGCCAGCGTCTCAATGGGCCCGACCATGGACATGCAGATAATCCGCGAACTTCTGTCCAATACCATCGATGCGAGCCGCATTCTGGATATAGATGCTGATTTCCGGGTGCAATTACAGAGGATTCAATCCCAACTCCGGCCAACGGAAATTGGAAGTGATGGCAGAATTATGGAATGGGCGACGGAGTTCGAAGAGCCGGAGCCCGGCCACCGGCATATTTCGCACCTGTACGGATTGCATCCATCTGATCAAATAGTTGTCGGACAAACGCCGGAGCTGGCCGAAGCCGCCCGGAAGACCATCCGGTATCGCCTGGAACACGGTGGCGGCCATACCGGCTGGAGCAGAGCGTGGATCATCAACTTCTGGGCCCGCCTCCACGATGGTGAGGAAGCCTATAATAACCTGGTCGCCCTGCTGCAGAAATCTACGCTGAATAACCTGTTCGATACCCATCCGCCGTTTCAGATAGACGGGAATTTCGGCGGAACGGCTGGTATCGCTGAGATGTTGCTCCAAAGCCACGCCGGAGAGGTTCACCTGTTACCGGCGCTGCCGAAAGCCTGGCCAACCGGTTCAGTGACGGGCCTCCGCGCCCGCGGCGGATTTGAGGTAGATATCTCTTGGGCGGATGGTGTACTGCAGGAGGCGAAAATTTTCTCTACAATCGGCGGCAAGTGCACTGTACAGTATGGTGATGATGTACGAACCTTTGAGACTGACCCCGGTCAAGAATACCTAGTAACGTCACAGTTTGAAATAGTAAAGTAATGGGCGGAAGTTCGGCCTTTTTGCGGGTGGCATTCCTTCTCTTTTTGTCCCCCTTCAATTGCCAAATCAGTGCCCCGGGGCATATTTGAATTGAAGGTTTTTATAATAGTCCAATGATTTCTCCGGCTGAGGATAGCCATCCGGAATTGGCCGATCAGAGAAAGTCTGAAAATAAAGCAGACAGGCATTCCGCCACCAGAGGGCTTCCTGGTGCTGGATCTCAAGATACGTCGTCACCTTGTTGAATCGCTGAGTATCAATCAATCCTGCCATGGATTGCCAGGTCTTTTGCATCCATTGTACGGAATCCGCGCCTGAATAGTAGCGGTGCACTAACTCATCCCACAGCGTGCGGCCGGAGTTTGTGGTATAATCCCAGGGAAGATGGTGGAACCAGAGCAGGTATTTTTCTGGACAGGTTTCCGGATCTTCGAATTTTTCCGTCACCGGCGGATAATATTGACTAACCGCATTGCTGCCCGTAGAGGTGCGGTCAAAGCCGATACCGATGGAGTCCGCGCGGTGATAATACACAGATGTCCAGTCCGGACGTCCTTGCTTTATCCACGGAGCAGGGCCGTAGTGGTGTCCCCAACCCATAATGTGATGCAACCCCAGAGGTGTCATATAGTTCACGGTGATCTCACGTGAGGCCAGCATCATCTTTTTCACCGGTGTGATAAAATCGGTATCATTCGTAAATGTCATCCGGAGCCACTCGTCGGCGATTTCTGCGGACGACAAGTTGTGATCCCAGGCCAGACGGCCGTATGCGTACCAGTTCGCCTGACCAAACGGATGGCTGGTCCAGTTCCTGTCGGTGCCGATATTCGAGACGCCGGCAATCCCGCTGATTGCATGGTTCTCCAGCGAGCCATCCACGACGTCTGCCACGTAAGATCCTTTTCCTTTTGCATAGGTGTCGGAATACAGTGCCTCTTTGAATAATGGCGCCAGGTACACCAGGTGGGTTCCCTGTCCCAGGTACTCCTGTGTGATTTGGAATTCCATCATCAGGGGCGTGTCCGGCATGGCTCCAAACAACGGATGGAACGGCTCTCTTGGCTGAAAATCGATAGGGCCGTTTTTCACCTGCACGAGCACGTTGTCCCGGAATTTCCCGTCCAGTGGCGTAAACTCGTTGTATGCCTGTTTGGCCCGGTCTTCCGGCACCTCACTGCTGTAGACGAACGCCCGCCACATCACGACACCGCCATGAGGTGCGATGGCATCCGCCAGCATGTTTGCACCTTCTGCATGGGATCGGTTATAGTCCTGCGGACCCGGCTGACCCTCTGAGTTTGCCTTCACCAGAAATCCACCGAAATCCGGGATGTACTCGTAGATTTCGTTCGCTTTTTGCTTCCACCATTTCTGAACATTTTCGTTCAGCGGATCAGCGGTTTTCAGGGTGTCAATTTCGGTCGGAGCACTGAACCGTGCAGTGAGGTATACCTTGATTCCATACGGGCGAAACGCATCCGCCAGCGCCGCCACCTTCTCCAGATATTGCGACGTCAGGACATCGGCGTTGGCATTGACGTTGGTGAGTACAGTGCCGTTAATTCCAATGGATGCGTTCGCACGGGCGTAATCTATATATCGCGGTTTGATATATTCCGGAAGTTTATGCCAGTCCCAAAGCGAGAACCCGGCATAGCCACGCTCGACCGTCCGATCCAGGTTATCCCAGTGATTCAAAACCCGGAGATCGATCCGGGGGGATTCGGTAATTTCGACATTGGTGAGATCTTGTCTGGTCTGCATGAGCCGCAATAAATGGAAAACTCCGTAGAGTACCCCGATATTTTCACTGGCAGCAATAACCAACGCATTATTCCCCTTGTATTCAATCTCCCGGATTAAGTAACCTTCATTGCCTGTATTCCTGATTTCATCCTGAAGACCAAGACTCCCGATTATCTCGGAGGATTCCGGTGTCCCGATAATTAAAGCACCATTGCCGGATATTCCTCGATTGATAGATGGAATCTCTTGAAGCATTTTGGTGATCCCACGGCGTAATTCATCTCTGGCAACATTGAGTTTCGGTGCATTGCCGGGAAAATGTATAGACTGCATTCTCGACTGATAGGCCTGGGTAATCTCCGTTTCGGTAATTGATTCATACCTGAGCCAAAGCCGGTACCCATCCTCAGCGGAGAGAGTGAGCGGGAGAACACTAAGACTAAAGAATACGAACAGAATGGTTAGTCGGTTCGGTTGCATAACTTTTCCATCCTTTGCGTTACATGAATGAATTGGGTTTGCGGTAGATATGTTGGCGGTTCGAATCCAGAGTGTAATACCAAACCTTTCCGATACATCCTGAATGGTAAAAATTAGATTTCTCATCTGAGACTCAAAAGCCTTTTCTATGGCGTGATGCGATTCTGAACTTAAACCTCTCTGGAAAAGGCTGTTTCTATTATTCGGAGATCGTGTATATTAGAATACACCTCATCACGGAAAAGAGAACAGCCCTTGTGTTCTCAATGCCTATCGACCATTTGTCACATTTAACCGGGAAAATATCATGAAAATCCAATCTCTGGGAGTATTCCTGTTATGCGCCGGACTTGTTGCCTGCCAGCCGGAAAACGAAATTCCGACCGAAGCGGTCACCATCAATGTTGATTTCTCGGAAACCGTCGGACCGATGTATCCGGCCTGGGCCTGGTTCGGTTATGACGAGCCAAATTATACCTACATGGAACACGGGAAAAAACTCCTGTCCGAGATCGCCGAATTTAGTCCGGTCCCGGTGTACGTGCGCGCTCATAACCTGCTGAATACCGGGGACGGGACTCCTGCGCTGAAGTGGGGTTCCACGAATATTTATACCGAGGATGCGGCCGGAAATCCGGTGTACGACTGGGAAATCGTTGACCGGATTTTCGACACCTATGTGGAACGGGGCATGCGACCGCTGGTGGAAATCGGGTTTATGCCGAAGGCGTTGTCCTCCAATCCCGAGCCGTACAAACATTCCTGGCGTCCCGGCGCGCCGTATTCGGATATCTACACTGGTTGGGCGTACCCCCCTGAAGACTACGAAAAATGGGCCGAACTTGTCTACCAATGGGTAAATCTTTGCGTGGATAGGTACGGGAAGGAAGAAGTCGAAACCTGGTACTGGGAGCCGTGGAACGAGCCGAATATCGGTTACTGGCAGGGGACGACTGAAGAGTATATCAAATTGTACGATTATACCGTCAATGCCGTCAGGCGTGCGTTACCCACCGCCATTGTCGGCGGTCCGCATTCCACGGGACCATCCTGGGATCAGGCCGAAGAGTTCCTGCGGACGTTTTTGGATCATATTGTCAGCGGAACAAATTATGTCACCGGCGAAACGGGCGCTCCACTGGACTTTATCGCGTATCATGCCAAAGGCGGCCCGACGCTCAAAGACGGTACCATCCTGATGAATATGGGAACACAGCTGCGCGACGTGTCCAAAGGGTTTGAAATAGTAGCATCTTATCCGGAACTCAAGGATGTGCCGATAGTGCTCGGTGAATCCGACCCGGAAGGATGCGCAGCCTGTTCCGAACAGGATTACCCGGAGAATGCATATCGGAACGGCACTATGTATAGTAGCTACACGGCGGCATCCTTTCCCCGGAAATATCGGCTGGCTGATCACTACGACGTAAATCTGAAGGGGACATTATCATGGTCCTTCCAGTTTGAGGGGCAGCCGTTTTTCAATGGCTATCGTTCTCTGGCGACCAATGGTATTGATAAGCCGGTCCTGAACGTGTTCCGGATGTTTGCCAAGATGCACGGAGATCGAGTGGAGGTCTCCGGGGACCTGGCATACGACTATATCGCCGTCCGTGACTCCAGTGTTCGTGGGACAGAGCGGGATATTAACGCGTTTGCCACTATCAACGATACCATGGCGACCGTATTGGTGTGGAATTATCACGACCTGAACGTGATCACGCCGGATACTGCAGTGGCGATTCAGCTGTCCGGGCTCCCCGCGAATCGGGCCACCTTGTACCACTATCGTGTGGATCAGGAACACAGCAACGCTTACACAGTCTGGAAGGAGATGGGCGCTCCGCAGAATCCCACTCCGGAGCAATATCAGAAACTGGAGGTGGCCGGCAATCGGCTGCATATGTACGAAAAGCCGGATAAGGTCAGAATCAGTGGCGGGAAATATGCAAAGGTCGTCAATCTGCCGGGACAGGCCGTGTCGCTCTTGGTGCTCAAGTGGGAATAGGATTAGAAATCTCTGGAGAGACAAACCGATTTTATATCTATGGGAAATAACTGCCCAGCCAGGATTTCGAAATTACACAATTTGCCTCACTTCCCCTGAATTTGGCGTTCGTCGTCGGCGTAGATATTGAATATAGTGCAGTTGATATCGGCATACGAATATATCACGGAGAACTCACATACAGTCAGACGGTTACGTTACCTGTTATTCTGTTCCAATTGATGCTGGGAGTATACTTTTAACAACTCTGGTAAAAATTTATCATCTTATGTAAGATCAAAACGCCGAAAAGGATGTTAGCGAAATTATCATTTTTCTACATCGTTTATGACCCTGGGGGAAATAAAATGAAAGTCATCAGCTAAGGGAGAATCGTGGATATGTTGCGACAGAACTTTTTACGCAGCCTAATTATAAATACAGGATTATTACTCTTTTTCCCTGGCGGAGAACTTGTTGAGGCGGATGTCACGGTACAACCAGAAAACACGCGCCAAACAATAATCGGTTTTGGCGCTTCTATTGCTTGGTATGAGAATTTGCTGACCAGTCATCCCCAAAAAGATGAAATCTACGAGTATATTTTCGATACTCTACATTTGGATATTCTCCGTATTAAAAACCGGTACGGATATAATCAGGAAGGGCATCTAAACAATTACGCTGAGATCGTCGATAATTTCAGATATTACCGGGGAGACAATTCTCTTGTTCTGATGAGTTCTTGGTCGCCACCGGCGAATCTTAAGAGTGACGGTACAATAAACGGGGGCGGAACACTCATAAAAACGGACGACGAATATGCGTACGACGTCTATGCCGATTATTGGCTGAATTCGTTCTACTATTATGAAAACGAAGGGATTTTCCTGGATTATATCAGCATCCAGAATGAGCCCGGTTATGTCGACGACGATTGGGAAACCTGTGAACTGGGTGCCACGGAAGGGAGCCTGGCCGGATATCCTGAGGCCCTGGATGCAGTATATACCAAATTTCAAGATCTGGATTCACCGGTAAAATTTATTGGTCCTGAAGTATTGGGAATTGGTTATAATCTATTCCAGAATTACGCCAACGGACTGGCCGCTAATGATCAACTGTACCAGCTAAATGGGTACGCTCACCACCTGTATCACGGTGGAGACCACAAAAATCCGGATTCGTACATAGAGAACATGTCAGCAATTGCTGAGAATTACAATGACAAACCGATTTTTCAGACCGAGTTCGGTAGGGGCGATTGTGGCGACTGGTTTCAGACTGCCTGGGTTATTCATAACGCACTTGTGTACGAAAACGTTGCAGCTTACTTGTATTGGAATTTAGTTTGGCCAGGACAGGGACTGGTGGAATTGGATGACCAGACATATACTCTGAGCAAAACATTTTGGGCGTTTTGGCAATATTCACGTTTTATTTATCCGGGTTGGCGGCGGGTGAATATAGAAAACAACATTGATGGACTAAAGATGTCGGCCTTCCAAAGCGTTGAAAAAGATAGCCTGACAATGGTCATCCTGAACACAGCCGATTATAACTTTTCTATGGCGCTGGATTTGGGAAAGTACGGTGTCAAAAGTGGAGAGGTCTATCGAACGTCTGAATCCAGAGATGGAAAGTTCCTTCAAAATTTCGGCGATTCTGATTTCCTGGATTTACCACCAAGGACGATTACGACACTTGCAATTCGGGGTAGTATGACGTCAGTCAAACCGCAAGTTCAATCGATGGCGAATAAAATTCGCCTGTGGCAAAATTATCCGAATCCGTTTAACGGCGGAACGCAGATTCGGTATTCTGTTCCGGAACGCGGTTATATCTCAATCCGGATTATTGATATCTCAGGCAGAATGGTTACCGAACTAGTTGGCAAAATCCAATCATCTGGTGAATACATTGTTACATGGGACGGCCTCGATCATTCTGGAAGACAAGCGAGCAGCGGAACTTACCTCTATGAGTTCCGCATGGGCGAACAAATTCGACGGAATAAACTGATTTTGCTTCGGTAATTTGTTGGAGGGTCGCAGCTCATTATGTCCTCTGATAATTACAAATAATTCCAAAATAAATATGAATCTTAGGCGTTATCCCTGACTAAAGTCAGTTCCTGTGAGTTTTGGCTGAGTCTTGCCTGTGGCTCCTATACAGTTTATCAATTTCAATTGGTCTTACCGAATCGTTATTGTGAATACACCTAAATGCCGGCTCTATCATTAGCACCAAGGGTTCGTGGGATGAAAACTTTTGCAATTACTGGCGGACTTTCTAAAATTTGTTAGGCTTATCAGACGGTCATCCGAAACAAGATATCGACATAACTCAAACTACCGATCTCACCCGGGCATTGGCGTTAGTTGTCGGGGTAGATGTCGAATGTAATACAGTGGAACTTGGCATACTAATATATCACGGAGAACCAACATACAGTCAGGCAGCCACGTTACCTGCCACTCTGTTCCAGATGCCGGGAGTATTCCATTAACAACTCTGGTAAAAATTTATCATCTTATGTCCAATCAGAACGCCAAAAAGGATGATAGCGAAATTATCATTTTTCTACATCGTTTATGACCCTGGGGGATATAAAATGAAAGTCGTTCGATATATTGTGTTGATACTAAGTGCGGTGCTGTTTGTTTCAGCGGGTAATGCTCAGGTGAGCAATTCCGACCCACGATATACCCTGTACGGTGGCGGTAATTTCCCGTTGGGAGATTACGGGAACACCTTAGGATCCGACGCCGGTTTTGCCGAATTCGGATTAGGCGCAATGGCCGATGGCTATAAACAGATAAATGAGATCCTCTATTGGACTACAACTATGGCAATCACGGGCAACGGTTTCAACGAGGCAGGTCTGCAGAGTGCCTTGTCGGAGCTGGGAGTACTTGGTGTGAACGCCGAGAATTATCTGACAGCCTGGGCTTTGAGCGGGGTTGAAATTCGTTCTACTCCGTCGCGGAATTTACAAATAAACGGTATCCTCCAGGGAGGGGCACTTCTGTCACGCTTTCCGGATATTACACTTTCCACGGGTGAAGGCGATGTTAGGCAAGGTACAAAGATGGGAACCTCGCTCGCAATTGGACTGGGTGGCGGATTAATTTACAATTCGGTAAATATCGGTCTCAGATATTATCGAGGCAGACCCGAATATGATCAGGCTACCTCCGATGGGAATTCAACGAGCACCGCGACGACAAAATTACCGATAGAAATATTGCAGGTTGTAATCGGATATCAACTGAAGTAGCATAAAATTATTCATAGTATCCATCAGACCTACGCCACATTTCTTTCGCTATTCCGTATGTTAAATCTCCTCTGAAAAAATTGATTTTTACGTCCATCCAAACGGTGCTGATTATAACATATGCAGCCTCTTTACTCATGATGGAGTTGATTGCTCTGACGGTCGAAGAACTCTATTACAGGGGATTATTATCCCGAATGCCAGAAAACCAAATCTGAAGGCCATCGATTTTATCGTTGCCGTAGCGTTTATCCTGAAAATGTCATAAGGAGAAACTGGAACCAGGATACAGAGTCTATACATATTATGTCCGGCGACTGATTTCTTCCATCACTTGAGCCTTGTTTGCCTGGTCGCCTACTCGTTCATAATAGGTAACGAGGTATTCTAACAGTGAAATCGGGATATTAGACAAGGAAAGAGAGTCACGAACTTCCTCAAAATGTTGCCTGAACTCTGTGTCATCCCACATGTCTGTTCCATGCACCGCCAACAAATAATATCGTAGCGCCCGGAGCCGGAGTTCGTTACGCAGGGGATCATCTTTGGCGGTATGGAGTAGTTGTAATTCAGTATAAAACAGTTCCGCCAGCATAATGCATTTGTCGGATTCGATGGCTTCTTCACCGCCGAACAGTATCAACAGTTGCTGATCCGACATTTGTAGGACAGTATCCCGGCCAAGTCCGAGAGAAGATTGATAAATTTCATCCAATTCCTGTCCTGTTTCTACAACCTCACCCGATTTTTGTCTGCCTAGAATTCGGGCTAATCCCTTGGAAAACTCCATAATTTGTCGCATCAGATAGTCTTTCTGAAACATCGGATTCCTTACTTCAAATTTTCAGGTGCGCTGCCAATCAGTCATTGCATTTGAAGCCCCAAATAATTACCAGCGATCCCTGCATCGATAGTCAAATATCGGAGCATTCTACCACTAACCCTAGTGCTGTGGTATGATACCAATTACCCGACGCCACCGCAACAGGTGGAAAAAAATACAACCGGATTATGCAGGGAGCATAGTAATTTTTCTGTTCACAGTTTACAGCCGGGTGCATTCATTAATAATAAGGGCAGAACAAGAACGGTATGTACTCAGTGGTATGCCAGCGAAAAATGAGTGATACCCAAAAAATTACTAATTGGTGCACTCTTTTTATCCGGGATCGAATCGTTTATACTTTTCTGGTTCTATTACCCCTGAAGAAGTCTCCAAATGATCACCGGGTGAGTTGCTAATGGCAGAACATTTGATGAGAAACCGGTCCAAAGAAAGAGATGCCCCGGTACCAGCCGGGGCATCTCTTTATGCACTCAAACCTTACTGCGAATGTTTCCAACGTATCCCGGAAAGAGCGTTACTTAATCAGCATCATCCGTTTGACTTCCGTATAATCACCGGCTTTCAGGCGATAGAAGTACAAACCACTCGCAAAGCGGTTGTTCACATCAAACGTTACGGTATACTGACCCGGCTCCTTCACCTCGTTCACCAGCGTCTTCACCAGGCGTCCCCTGAGATCATATACATTCAGGGTAATTTCCGTCTTGGAAGGTACATCAAACATGATGTTGGTGCTCGGGTTGAACGGATTCGGGTAGTTCTCGTAGACCTTGAAGGCAGTCGGGAGACCGTCAGCAGGATCGTGGATTCCTACCGTCACTGTATCAACGTAATTAATAAGCCAATCCATAGCAGGCCTGTGTTCACCAGCTTCTGTGACCAGATTGGCATCATTCTGCCAGAGACCCGGCCGCCAACCCCACAGGGTCATACCTTCTACGTCTGGATGCTCCCAGAAGATTGGGAACTTCTCTTGATATTCCTGTAACTGGTTCTGGTCGTTCGCGTACGCGATGTCGAACTCCGTTGCCTGAATCGGCAGTCCGGTTGCGGCAAGATCATTCAACGATTGTTGGATGGTCGATGCCGATGCATTAGCAACAGAGAAGGTATGCGCCTGAACACCGATTATATCGAGCAGATCCCGATCGATCAGTAGATTGATAATCTCAAGGTAGTCTGCAGTGCTCTGGGCACTTGAAACTATCCCATAGTCATTAATCATCAACTGGGTTTCCTCCGGGAAGATCTCAGCAGCCATTTCGAAAGCGGTGATGATCCAATCATAACCAGTTTCGCCGGAGCCGCCCAAGGCGTTAATGTAGTTGGCATTATCGCCATTACCATTAGGTGGATTGTGTCCTGGAAGGGCTTCATTAACCACTTCAAGATAGTCGATGTTCGGATATCGAGCAGCCACCGCTTCGAACCACTCCCGGATCTCGGCTAATTGTTCAGTGGAATCCAGGTTAGAGATCCAGCCTGGTTGTTGCGCTCCCCAGACAAGCACATGGAAGTGAAACGGGAAGCCGTTGTCTTGCGCCAGATTGTAAGATGCGTCGAGCGAGCCCCAGTTCATCTGGTCGCGGGTCCCTTCCACGCTACCCCATTTACCTGCGTTCTCAGGTGTCACCTGGTTCCAGTAGTATTCAAACCACTGAATCTGGGATGAGCTGTAGATGTTACCCAGGAATTTTGATTTACCCTCTGCAATTGGAGCTTCCCGTGGTGGTTCAGGATCACTATCAGAGCCTGCAGTTACGCTGTCAAGATTTTCTACTGTGAAATACAGATCTGATCGACCAAAGGCGAATTTGTCGAAATTCAAACCGTTTTCACGGGCGCCAATCACGAAGGTTTTAGTTAGTTCACTTTCATCATCAACAGTCCAGGTCAACGATGTATCACCCTGAAATGCGTTCCGGGATACATTCACCCATTTCCAGACTTCCGAGCCTGATCCTCCAGCCTCTCTTACAACCGAATTTGGACCAGTGAAACCGGCGGATGCCATACCGTTCATCAGGATCCAGCCGTCTGTAGTTGCCGGGTCTTGTTCGCCAAAACCATTGCCATAGAACCAGCTGTCGTCGTCAAAGGTGTTTGCACCGACATATAACCGGACAAAAAGGTCATAAGTACCAACGTCCGGGAATGTCACTTCATAGGTTGCTGTCCGGTTTTCACCTGGATAATCCGCGCTACCGGTAGTTTCATTATAGTCGGTCGTGGTAGTAATATAAGTCATACCATCAGTAGAGAGGGTATCCCACTCGCTTCCAATGGAATCCGGCAATTCTGCTTCAACAATTATGGGGATATCCGTTGGCGGTTGGATTCTCTGGATTCTGAGGTCATCGAAATATACCGTCTCACCCACATTTTCATCGAAACTGACATGAATCGGAGCCCGTGCAACACTGGTATCTGATTCATCTATCGTGAATGAACCTGTAATCTCCTGCCATTCGGTTGTGAGTCCCTCAGTGACCTCCGTTCGGAATTGTTCGCTGAATGACGGATCGCCAACCGTGAAGTGTGCCGTACCGCCGTCGGAGTCCTTGGTCCGTGCCCAGACCGAGTATGTATACGACTCACCAGGCGTTACCGGAAACGGTTCGTTGACCACCTGAAGGTCCCAGGGATTCGAACCAGCAGTGTTTACCGTCACAGCTAGTGCGCGACTTCCTGAGTGTGTTGTATCCGATACAATTTCATACAGCGCCTCTCCGGCGTCTTCATAGAACTGCCAGCCCTGAGTGACGGACTGGTCCTCTCCGGGAGTTGCCGCTGACGCTTCGAAACCACCGTTCGGATTATTATATGGTCTGGTTATCCGGACGTTATCAACATAGAAAGTAACGCCTTCGTTCCCGGACATGTTAAAATGAATTGGTACCCGTCCGGTATCGTTACCTGCACCTGGGGTGAAGTTCAGGGTATATTCCTGCCAGGTATTGGTAACTTCTGCTCCACCCATACGCCCGAATTCACCAAATGCAGGATTACCGACTGTGAAGTTGGCTGTCGCTTCGGGAGTCGAATCCGTCCGCGCCCAAACCGACATCTGAAATTGGACATTGGGCTCAACAAAGAACGGTTCGTTAACAACCTGAATATCCCAATCATTGGATCCCAGTGCATTTACGGCAATTTTCAGCGCAAAATTACCGTGCTGTACCGTATCATCCACAATCGTAAAGTTGGCATTTGCATCTCCGCCAAGCTCAAACGACCAGCCATCGATACCGCTGGTATCGTCGCCAACCGTGACCGCGGAAGATTCAAAGCTTCCGTTCGGATTGGCCACAGCCTGTGCATTGGCCCGGCCGAACAGGAACATAATAAGCAGCGAACTAACTACAGCGCTAGTTGCTGCAATTTTAGTAGACTGTACCATTAAAGTTCTCATAGCCTCCCTCGAGTTTACATTTAATATACACTTATCTTTCTCCTAAATTTGCTATTGGGGTTGTATCATAAACCCTTGTCTTGGTTGACTTCAACCAGATAAATATCAGCAGATAGATTTTTAAAATTTTTGATCCTGTCGAAAACCAGTGACAACCATTTGGTGGATTTTAGTTTATTCATAATCAGCAGGAAGCACAAGAAAATTTGTTCAGTCCATGCAAAGTAGTTTTCGAATGTTCAAATTTTGAAGTAGGTTTTTTTGGGCTTCCATCCCTGGATCTGAAAAAATTCGTGTTTGAGAATACCAGTAACATTTCCTGCTCATAAGGTATTGTTATATGAATGGGGCACCGCCTGTAACCTTCTCTGTCTATGGTCAAAAGACTCTGCTAAGTCATACCGCATAAGTCAAGATATCTCTGTTTTCAGGGTTAGTCACCGAATGTCACTATGATTTTGAGATTTGAGATATATCAATATTGTTACAACTCGTTGTGTGAAACTCGCTGAGAAGAAAAATACCCGTACATGAGCAAATCCTTGCGTAATTAATGGGTAGTTAACCCCAAACAATACATTGAACCGGGGGAAATTAACATTGGATTTCTGACTCCTCATCTGATATTTCACCTATCAACCCTTTCAAGTTATCTACCAATATTTTAGTCGTGATTCCGATTTAACTGAGGATTGACATTTTTCTCTTGCCTTTTTCCTGAAAATTTATCAATATTGAAACGGTTCAATTAGAATCGAACCTTTTTAATCCTCTTGCACTCAAAAGGAAATTCTCCGAAAAAACGGACGGCTATCCTTTTATTGTACCAATTTGCTTAAACGAAATTTTCATAGGAACGAAACAAAGAGAGACAGACATGGCTAGAATCAAACTGATATTTCTTTCCACCCTGTTTGTTTTAATGGGATTTTCGATTGTGTCCGCACAAAGTGGATCCGGGCAGATTATCGGGACTATCACCGATGAAGAAGGTAATGCTCTGATCGGTGCCAATGCCATGCTGGAAGGGACAAGCATGGGGGCGGCAACAGACGAGGACGGCGACTTTATTATTAACCAGGTTCCCGCCGGGACCTATACGCTGGTTATTTCCTATGTCGGCTACAAAAGAGAGCAGGCAACTGTTGAGGTGACTACCGGAGAGACGGTTGAATACAACGCCGCCCTGGTTCCAGAATCGGTGCGCGGAGAAGAGGTTGTGGTCAGTGCTCAGGCCCGTGGGCAGCGGCAGGCAATTAATGAACAGCTGAGTGCCCAGACAATCAAAAATGTGGTTTCCGCCGAAAAAATACGCGAATTGCCCGATGAGAATGCGGCAACAGCGCTGAGCCGGCTTCCGGGGATTTCGCTGCAGGAAGGTGACAAGGTTGTCATCCGGGGGATGGAAGCAAAGATGAATACAGTCATGGTGAATGGGGTGCAGTTGCCGTCCACCGATGCAGAAGATCGTTCCACGAACCTAGGGTTCATTTCCTCCAACATGCTTGCAGGAATCGATGTCACCAAAGCGGTTACGCCGGATATGGAGGCGAATTCCATTGGTGGTGCTGTCAACCTGCGACTCAAAGAGGCACCGAGTGGACTGCATTTCGACGTGTTGAGTCAAGGCACTTACAATACTCAGGATAGGACCTATGGTAACTACCAGCTCTGGGCGAGCATAAGTAACAGGTTCTTTAACGATAACCTGGGTGCCTTTTTTCAGGTGAATGCAAGCCATGAAGATGGTGGGACTGATTTTGCGGATGCCGAATACGACTATATGGGTACGGAGGGGAATAATCCTGAATACGGCGCTCGGACGTTGGGAATGGACAATTTCGAATACGGAGACGAAGTCCTTATTGAATCAAAAAATGGCGGAAGTTTATTACTGGATTACAGGCTTCCCAACGGTAAACTGGTCATGCAAAATACCTATGCGTATACACGTTCTGACCGGACACAGCACCGGCAGATTTTGTTCTTTGATAACACCCAAAGAAGTTGGTTCCCGAGCCGGGATGTCTTTGATAAAGATTTATTGATTAATTCACTGCAAGGGGAAAATGATTTTAACCTGTTGAAAATCGACTATGGTATCTCCCATGCACTGAGTGAGAAGAAAACCGATATTAGGTACGGGGATCCGGGAGACCAGATTGAATTCTTTAATCAGCAGCAAGATGCTCCCCAGCCATTTGAACCCCTTGGAACCGAAGAGACGCGGATGGCACTGACGCCGCAGGATGTATTCGATTTGGAGTTAAACGATGATCCCGCAATATGGGAGGACGCGCGGATCCGGGAAAACGGCATCTTATGGGACGAAGATTTTTCCGAAAGACATCTCAACGGGAATTTCAATCTGACAGTTCCAGCGTCTTTTTTCAATACAATATCGGGTGAGTTTAAAGCCGGCGGGAGTTTTAAATACACTACCCGGGAATATAATCTGGACCGCACATCGACCAGACTCACCCAGGAAGCCGGGAATTATAGCCAGGAAGCCCGGGAGTATATCAATAGTATTGGTGCACAACAGGGTCCTGTTCCACATCTCGGTGATTATGAGGATCCGGACTATGAAGAAGAGCGGGGGCAATACTTTCTGGGGGACAGGTTCAGTATGGGCCACGTAATCGATACGGACCTTTTTGACAAATTCCTACAGATAGCTGCTCCCGGATGGAATGCCCCGGGATACCACAAGACTGGTTCATTATCAGATGACTATTCCGGTAATGAGCTGCTCACTGCCGGGTATCTGATGGGCGATTTTAACCTCGGATCCCGCTGGACGGTATTAGGTGGCGTCAGGTTTGAACAACTCAACATGAACTACGAGGCCAACTTTGTGTATCAAAACGATGATGTGAACGGTGGCGGTCGGCTGATAGAAGACAGGGGTGACTATCCGCCTTCGGTGGACTCGGTCCGCGCAGACCAATACGCCGCTATGGGTCAGGAGTTGACCAATTCTGATAGAGAAACAAGTCACCTGTTCCCAAACCTCCAGGTTCGATATAAACCGACGACATGGATGGATATCCGGGCAGCCTATACCAAAACACTCTCCCGTCCTGACTTCCGTGCCGTTTTGCCGATGATATTCCGACAAAACAACAACGGAGGCGGGACGGCAGGCAACCCCTATCTGGATCCCTCAGTCTCCGATAACCTGGATACGTATTTTTCTTTTCACAACAATCAGATAGGCCTGTTCACGATCGGCGGGTTTTACAAACACATTGAAGATATTTTTTACCAGGAAAGCCGATTATATGCTGCATTGCCGGAAGATGTAGCCTATCCCGACTCTGCCACCTTCGCCCAGCTCGGACTCACTCCACCGAATCCCGGTGCGGTGGTCACCACCTACCTGAATAATCCGTACCCGGCGAAGGTGTATGGTCTTGAATTGGAATGGCAGACGGATTTTTGGTACCTGCCAAGACCGTTCGACGCAATGGTGCTGAATATCAATTACACCCGTACATTTTCGGAAATGGACTACCAGCAAATCATTATTGATGAAGTCTGGAATCCTGAAGAATTCACCATTGAAACCATTGAAATCGATACCTTCAGAACGGCCCGCCTGTTATATCAGGGAGATCACACGGTAAATGTTGCCCTTGGCGCCGATTACAGGGGATTTTCCGGCCGACTCTCATTCCGGATGCAGGGCGACGTGATTACCTCCATCGGTGTACGCCCTGAAGAGGATGCCTTTACCGGGAATATCTATGACTGGGCGTTCACTATACGTCAGCAGTTGCCGGTAGATGGGTTGAGTCTCTTCTTAAGCGGCGTCAATATATTTCACAATCCATCCAGGGATTATCAGCGATTTAGCCGCGGGTACACCTATGAAAGGGATGACGAGGGAAATCTCATCTACAGAAATGATGCTGGTGAAATTGTTGACCGGACGGCAGACGGCGCCGAGATAAGCGTTCTTGATAAAAATATCGAGAGAAATCTTCGGAGAATCACTTATGAGCCGAGGAAATTTCAGCTCGGCCTCAGGTATAGCTTCTGAGGAAGATACTTAAGATAAGGAGAACCAACCAATTCATAGAAAAATAGGAAAGGAGGGTAACGACTAAGTGTAAATCACAGTGAAGAAACCTTCTAATGTGAACCCAAAAAGGAGTTAGTGTAATGAAAAAACTGTTAATACCGCTCGTACTAATTGCGTTTGGAATGATGACGGGGGTTGCTAATGCACAGGTTTTCGAAGACTACATTAGTAGCTTTAGCGGTGATACCGCCATTGTGAAGACAATGACCGAAATGCAGGGAGAAACGGATGCCATCATCAATGCCATTGAACTGGATGAAAATCCGCCGGAAGGACGTGTATACGGCCTGAAGCGAGGCGGATTCTATTTTATTACACGGCAGTTAGTGAGCCCCTCGGATCGTCCGATTACCCTTGCGGGTATGGATGATACCCCAATGGCCACTGGTGAGGACGACGCAGGACCGCCCATTTTCTGTGGTACCACCTCTGGCGGAACCGCACAAAACGGAGATATGATTCAGTATAACAACGATGTAACACTGAAGAACGCCATTTATATGCCGGCTGCCACTGATGGCTCCCAGGGATGGACATTCCTGGTCTCGGGATCAGCGGGTAACACAGTTACACTTGAAAATGTATTGATGGAGCATACCAATTGGGTATTTATGCAATCTAATAGTCATGCTGGCTCCAAACTCTATATTGACGACAGCTATTTCGTTAATATGAGTGGTGTAGCTACCCGGCGGAACGGCGGTGTCTACGATAACGTCAGCAATAATACGCATACCGTGAATGTTGAAAATTCCACACACGTCATGGCCGCTGGTATGATGTACAAATTCCGGGGATTCCCCATCAACCAGGCCTTCTTCAATCATAACACATTCGTGAACTGCTCCGGACAACTGTTTACCACCATGGGATACCAGAGCAACTGGACCGTGACTAATAACCTGTTTGTGAACAGTAACGTGCAAGCCTATCATCCGGGGCTTGACTACGGGGAAACGGATCAGGATTACCTGCCAATGGGGATAATTAATGTCGATACCCTGCGAACTGTTAACGATGCAGGCAATGAAGTGCTGGCAATCGATTCCGCCTGGGTCCAGAACAACTTCGAGGGTGACGTGGCCGACTTTGGTCCCGATGATCGACATGTGCTCGTCCATCTGAACGGAGTTTACTGGGATGCTCGCCTGGACCAGATCGCTGATGATCTCAATGCTTCTCAGGATACTACCACTTTTCATTCCCAGATGATTACGATGAATTCCAGAACCCAGGCTCTGTTTGATGATGATGCGACTTATCCCTACCTCACCGAAGGTACGTGGGTAATGGAAGGCGACCCCCAGTTTACCGAAACCAACGAGCTGATGGGGACCATGGTGGACAGTCTGATTAAATGGAGCATCGAATCCGCAACTCCGGAAGATCAGGCGACGTATATCATGACGAAATGGAGATCTGACGGTAATCCCGCCAATTCGGACAATTACCATACTCCGGACTGGCCTGTCAATGCGGATCTTTCCTACTCCAATGCAGCATACCTTTCTGGTGGTTTGAACGGGTATCCACTGGGTGATCTGAACTGGTTCCCCGATGAAAAAGCAAACTGGGTCGCTGATAGTGCAGCGGAACATCAGACACTCGCCGCCGCGCTGGAAAACGGTGAAATCGTCGCAGTTGAGGGTGAACAGCCAGCTACTCCGGTTGAATTTACCCTGAAACAGAACTATCCGAATCCGTTCAACCCGACGACTGAAATCCAGTTTGTACTTCCGAAGAAATCGGACGTGGTACTTGAGGTGTACGATCTTCTTGGGAACAAGGTAAAGACACTGGTAAATAAAACGCTTGCAGCAAATCAATACTCTTACACATGGAATGCTACCAACGAACTGGGCAAGAAAGTGGGTGCGGGGATGTACATCTACCGCCTAAAAGTTGGTGACCAGATTCAGTCAAAGAAGATGACATTAATTAAATAACAGCTCTGACTCTTTGAACGGAACGACAGGTTATAAGCAAAGCCCCGGTCAATTTTCCTGATCGGGGCTTTGTCTTGCCTGTCAGATTATGAAAACTTTCTAAATTTTAAACAATTGTATTACATGGAGACGTGATTCGATATCGTCATATCTGAGGAGTGTAAATGAATTTTCGTAAAGTGCTGATCCTGCCAATACTCGGTGTTACTATATTTTTCATTTGGAACTGCACTACACAGGAGAAGAACGTCGTTGCTGAAATCGAAGATGATTATACTATTACTACCTCGCAGTTAAACGGGTATTATAACGGTAATTTTTTTGAGCGACGGTTTCCGGATGAAAAATACCGTGGTTACGGAAAAGCCCTGGATGAAATGATATCGAACCGGTTGACGCTGATAGTCTTTTTTCATTCCGGACTCCACCGGGACAGCGTACTTATGCAGCCTGTCCAACGGATAGTTAGTGACGAGATATTGGATCAGTACTACCGAACACAGTTTCTGGGTGAGTACGTAAATGAACCATCAATTGAGAGTTTTTACCAAAAAATGGGAAAGGAGATCACGTACAAGCAGATTGTACTGGATAAACCCGAGAATGCCTCCGGGGAAGCGATAAGCCAGGTGAAAGAACAAGCCAATCAGCTCAAAACCGAAATTATCCAGGGAGCTGATTTCGGGGAACTGGCTGCCCGGCATTCTGAGCATTTCGCCTCAGCACAAAAAAACGGAGATATGCCACCAATCACATGGGAAGAGAGCCTGTCTAACCCGTTGCACCAGTTTCTCTTTGAAATGAATACTGGCAATGTCAGGATATTTGAACGTCGGAATGCATTCCATATTGTCCGGGTTGAAGATACCAAAAGGATAGAGACTCCACCGCTGGCAGACGTAAGAGACCGGATCAAAAATCGACTGAAAAACATGTATACCGATCGGGCACTCTCGGATTTTGACCGGGCAAAAGAAGATCTCCTTGATCCCGATACGTTCGAATGGAATGAGAAGGCGGTGCACCAGCTAGTTCGATGGTCAAGACAGGAAGGATTTAGCGGGAACGATTATCTCGATAGCCTGAAAGCCGTGATCGCCGGGGGGCGAAATTTCACTATTTTAACATACGGCAAAGGGCAGGTTGACCTTCGGGAGTATGTAAGGCTTTTGGAGGACGTTTTGATGATAGGCTCCACCCGGAATCTGGCCGCCGCAGACTTTAAACGCTTTATACCCGAGGCGATTCGAACCGACCTGATGCTTAAAAAAGCCAAAGAATTGGACCTGCACAAAAAAGTGCTTTCGGTGAACACACCAAGCGAGGTATTGCAAGGCAGATTTATTCGGCTTTATAACCAGAAAAAAATTTACGACCGGGTCCCAGATCCAACTGAGGACAATTTGCGACGGTTTTATGATCACCACAAAGACTCTTTGTTTTACCAATTGGCGAAGCGGAATATTTACACGGTAATCTTTGATTCAAGAGATGCCGCAAATGAGATGTGGCGCAAGGTTGAACAGGGTAATGAATACGAGAAGGTGGCACGGCGCTGGGAAGTCAAAACCTATATTCGTGACCGCGATGGCACAATCAGATCACATCTCAGCAAGGAACCTCCACGGCTTGGAGAGGCGGCATTTGGCTTGGAGGAAAATGAGGTTGCCGGGCCGGTGGCGATTACGCCCGCTGATAATGACACTCAATATGCGGTGATCAAATGCGTGAATAGCCTCGAAGAAAAACAGTTGCTCTACTCGGATGTACAGAATTCTATACAGGAGAACTTTCGGGATTTCTACCTGGATAGTCTGCGACAGGCTGTGAGGAAAAATTTACGGAACAAATATCGTGTGGAAATTAAGCGGGAAATCCTGGAACAGCTGGCGACAAATGGACTGAACGGGGGCTAGCAAAGAAGTGGCGGACTACGGAAGCAGGTAAATATGCTACTGGGGTAAAATGAAGTGAATGTAAACATTTATGGATGAATTGAATGGATATTTAAACACCGGGGAGGTAGGAATATGGTAGATTCGAAGACTATTGGCAGATTGGCTGTGCTGTTGTTTGCACTATGTTTTCTTGTGGCGGGAACGGTACATTCCCAGGAAGGTTTGGCTGTTAGTGATGCAGGATACTTCGAAATGCCCGGACTGAACGTATTGGTCTATAACAACACCTTTCCGGAAGGACATCAGGGCGGCGTGGAAATTATCCAACACGGCGTCCGGGTCGCGACCAATGGCGAACTCCGGCTCAGTCCGGCACCGGGACAGTGGCAGCCGATTCCACAACTCGGCGAGGGATACGAGGCCCGGGGTGTCAGTCCGCAGGAGGTGGGGCTTGAAAGCCGAATTGTAGATTCCGTGAACAATGAAATACGAATGCCGTGCAGTTATCCGGACAGCAGCCGTGCCCGGCAGGGATTCAATCCCATTATCTATCCCGACCTTGAACTCGATTATACCGTACGGGTCAAAGCAGAGGGCCAATCGTTCCGCATTATTGTTGATTTGAAAGAACCGCTCCCAGAAGAATGGGTTGGCCGGGTCGGCTACAACCTGGAACTGTTTCCGGGCGACCTATATGGCAAATCTTTTTTCATGGATGACAGTACCGGCACCTTTCCGCGGCAGGCCAATGGGCCGACGTATTTCAACCCGGATAACGAGGCGGAAGCATCGCCTCTGGCTATTGGGCAGAATCTCGTGGTGGCACCGGAGAGTGATCGCCTGCGGATGACCATCGAAAGTACCGGCAGCGATATTCGTTTGTTAGACGGGAGCCTGAAGCATAACAATGGGTGGTTTGTGTTGCGGTCGCTAATTCCGGAAGGCGCTACCGAAAAGGCTATCGAATGGAAGATTACTCCGAATGTGATTCCGGGATGGATCGATAAGCCGGTGATTCATATCTCCCAGGTGGGGTATCATCCCATGCAGAAAAAGAATGCGTATATCGAGTTAGACAAACGGGATAAAAATATACAGACCGCGACTCTCGAAAAACTGGAGCAATCCGGCGAATATTCGGTTGTCAAAGAAGCAAAACCTGAATCCTGGGGGAGATATCTGCGATATCACTATCTAACCTTCGATTTTTCGGAGGTGACGGAACCAGGAATGTACCGGGTGAAATACGGCGAGCAGACCAGCAATCTGTTGAGCATTAATCCGGACGTGTACAAGCGCCACGTCTGGCAACCGACGCTGGAGTACTTCCTGCCAACCCAGATGTGCCACATGCGGGTGAACCAAAAGTATCGCGTCTGGCACGGGATCTGTCACTTGGACGACGCGTTAATGGCACCGATGAATGTCCGGCATTTCGACGGCTATAATAATGAGGATGAGACGTCGACGCTTACACCATTCGAGCCGCTGGAACCGGTACCGGGGATGAACGTTGGCGGATGGCATGACGCCGGCGACTACGATTTGCGGGTGGAATCCCAAGCTTCAACGGTGACAGCACTTGCGCTGGCCTATGAGGAGTTTGGCATCGATTACGACGAAACCATGATTGATCAGGAAAACCGGCACGTGGAGATCCACCAACCAGATGGTGAACCGGATATCCTGCAGCAGGTGGAACACGGCGTACTCACCATCCTGGCGGGGTACCGCCAGTTCGGGCGACTTTATCGGGGAATTATCGTGCCGAGCTTACGACAGTATGTGCATCTCGGCGACGCAGCGACCCAGACTGACGGGGAAGTCTGGGATAACGAAGACCTCCGGAACCAGGCGAATCAGCAGGACGAGCTCTGGTACAAAAAGGTCGCCAACCGGTATTCCAACGTTTTTGATCCGGAATTGAACCTGGACGAGGTAGAGGTGTTCGCTCCGGATCTGGATGACCGGCTGGTCTTCACCGAAACCAACCCCGCCCGACAGCTGCAGGGGGCAGCCAGTTTGGCCCTGGCGTCTCGCGTGCTGCAGATGTTCAACCCGGAATTATCGACGGAGTGTATTGAGACGGCCGAAGCACTTTGGGAAGACAATAAAGCCGTTGAAGGCCGCAGGGCACAAGCACAAAAGATCCAGACCCTGGCTGAGCTGATATTGACCACTGATAAGCAGGAATACAAGGATGCTTTGTGCGAAATGACCGACGTGGCGGAACAGACCTTCCCGTGGACGGGCTGGACAACCGGACGAGTTCTGGAAGCCGTCGATTGTCCGAATTTCGAAAAGGCGCTTACCCAAGCTGCAGAGGAGTACAAGCCCCAGCTCGATTCCCTGATGAGTCAATCACCGTTCGGGTCACCGCTGGAAAACACCGAATATCTTGCATTCCGGCAATATTTCTTGTACAAGAGTTGGCCGGAGATCTTCACACCGGACCACCTGTTTGCGGTCATCAATTACCTGCTGGGGGCCCGGCCAGGAAATACCACAAATACCCTTGTTTCAGGAGTTGGCATCAATTCACCGACCATCGCATACGGGACGAACCGGGCTGACTGGAGTTACATCCCCGGCGGTACGTTCTGGAATGCTGTCAACCTGGTGCATCCGGACTTTGCCGAGGACAAAGTCTGGCCCTTCCTGTGGCAGGAACGGGAATATATTATTACCGCGCCGGTATACTATATGTTTTCGGTGATTGCGGCAGACCGCATTCTTGAAAAAATGTAATAGCGATAAATTAAACGGACTTCAGCCTGATAACTTTACTAAGGAGTTCGTACTCCGGTTCAATTAGGGTTGGCAATAGTTTAAATAGTCCGGTTTTTATTGCAGTGTATTTAACTGCAATATTTGTCAATCGGAATGGTCTGAAGACCAGGAAGGTAGCATCATGCAAAATCTTATAAAACGAGTATTTGGTAAATACCTCTACATTTGTCCCAAAACCGGAAAAATCCGCGGAATCAATTACGGGAAAGGATTACTCGCCAAGATTCTCTTTCCAGTGATTGGATTGCTCGCCCTGATTTGGTTTTTAATCCGGGTGATCCCGAAGCCGTCCCGGGCTGGCTATCCGTGTATGAAAGTCGCGATGCCGCTTGCGACAGGTTTTCTTGCCTGGGTTGCTGGACTCTTCACAACCGTATTCGCTTTTAAAAAAGCGAAATCGAATTATCTCAGAGCCCGTTATGTCGTCGCCGGCAGTTTTGTCCTGTTGGGTCTGGTCGGCGCAATACTGGTAACCTCAACGCCCAACTCACCCGCTCTCGCCAGTTACGGCGTCCAGCATCTGGACCCTAACCAGCCGATAGGTGAAGCCAAAGGTATTTTTCCGGGCAGGGTAGCCTGGGCACACAATCCGGACGCGACGAATGAAGATTGTATCCCGGATGAAGTAGGAAACGCCTGGTGGGAAGAGGAAAACAACAACCAGGGAGTCATTGACTCCATGCTTTCCCAAACACTGCAGTCAGTTAGTGGAGAAGAGACCGACACTGCAGCCTGGGAGGCTATATTTCGGTATCATAATGAAACTCGCGGCAAGGGGGCTGTAGATTACCAACCGGGTGAAAAAATCTTCATTAAAATCAATGTTACGAGCTCCTGGGCACAGAATATCAACGAGGACCTGACGATCGTGGAAAACAATTACTACGGGATGTCCGAAACTTCACCACATGTGGTATTGTCAGTCCTGCGACAATTGGTAAATGTCGCAGGTGTAGCCGAAGAGGATATTTACATCGGCGATCCGATGAAGCACATTTACCAACATCGCTGGGAGAAGTGGCACAATGAGTTCCCCGATATCCACTATCTCGATCACAATGGATGGGGTGATCGTGATCCGGTGGCTGTGTCTGACTCGCCGCTCGTCGACTACTCGGATGACGGAACCGTGCTATCTACCGGCTGGTGGAACCCGCAACCTGTCTACGAAGATCATCTCTACACGGTATTTGAAGAATCCGAATATATCTTAAATATTCCAACCATGAAGGGACATGAGAGGGCTGGTATTACGCTCTTTGCGAAAAATCATTTTGGCTCTCATAGTCGGGATAATGCCAACCATCTGCACCAGGGATTGATAGCGCCGGATGCCGGTGATGCCGAGAGAAATGAGTATGGGGTGTACCGGGTGCTGGTTGACCTCATGGGGCACGAGCTCATTGGAAAGAAAACCCTGATATTTATCCTGGATGGATTATGGACTACTGGTAATCTTGGCGATCAGGCGGAACTTGAACCACCCCAGAAATGGAGCATGGCGCCGTTTAATAATGACTGGACCTCGTCCATCTTTGTTTCTCTGGATATGGTTGCGATTGAGTCAGTTGCATTCGACCTCCTGAGAACCGAGTTCAATGCGCCATCGGATCCACCCCAGTTGGGCGCCGTGGATGATTATCTGGAGCAAGCTGCAGACAGTACCCATTGGCCGGAAGATATCACCTATGATCCGGAAGGTGACGGTGTTCCGATCTCAAGTCTGGGAACTCACGAGCACTGGAATAACGCCCAGGAGAAACAGTACAGCAGAAATCTCGATCCGGAGAACGGAACGGGGATAGAGTTAATATATATCGCCGATACTACGACCACTGACGTGACACCGGATATCAATTCGGCACCAGAGACGTTTGTGCTGCACGAGAACTACCCGAATCCGTTTAACCCGTCGACCAATATCCGGTATGAGCTCGCAGAAGATTCTCAGGTAGTACTTGAGGTATATAATCTCGCTGGTCAAAAGGTTCAGACACTTGTCAATCGTCGACAGCATACCGGGGTCTATACTGTCAACTGGGATGGTTTGATCTCAAGCGGACAGATGGCGCCGTCCGGAACGTATCTGTATCGAATTAACGTGCAGGGACAAAACCGGATGTTCAGTGAGACGAAACAGATGGCGTTGGTGAAATAATTTCCGGGGTCTGCATCCGGTTGAAGACAAGAAGGCAATTATTCAGCGCGTTCCTCGCTGTCAATGAATGCACGAGTACTGAGAAGTTTTACTACTTTCTGATTCGTATCCGAATATATGTTCAGACATAATTCAGGAATGGAGAAGGTATTGAATTTTCGGAAGTCATTTATTATCTGTACAGTCGTTCTACCTGGAATGACGTTCCTCCTTCCAGCCACATTGTCCTCGCAGGATTGGGAATTGTACACCAGCGAAGACACCGGACTCCTTGCCGATTCCGTGCGGGTTGTAGTGGTGGATGAGAGCGGAACGAAGTGGTTCGGGACCTCGGAAGGGCTATCCAGGTATGACGGTGCCAACTGGACAAACTATACCATTTCCCAGGGACTTGCACACAGTTCGGTGCTCTCCCTTGCGATTGACGATTCCGGCGATGAAACCTATCTCTGGATCGGCACCGAAGGCGGAATCAACCGTGCCACCATAACCGGTTCAGGACTTGAATCGTTCATGGATTTCACGAAAAGCGATACTGATTTACCCTCAAATGTTATTCAGACAATTATCATCGATTCCCAGGGATTGAAGTGGTTCGGCACGGATCAGGGTATTGCACTGTATAACGGTAACCAATGGCGCACTTTTTCAACCTCCAGTAGTCCACCGCTCGCCCACAACAACATCACAGCTATCGGGCATGATTCGACCGGCCGGCGTTATATCGGCACGCTGGGTGGGGGAGTTTCCCGTCTCCACAGTGAAGGTTTCGACGCTATCACTGCCGCATCACCCTATGACGCAGGATGGAGTGGTCTGGATACCGATACCATCTGGAGCGCCATTGCGTATATCGTGGAAGACCGAAAATCTAATCAGTGGTACGGGACACAGCAGGGAGCGTCGTTCCACGACTCCACGAAGACGAAGTGGAACTGGGAGACATATAACAGTAAAGATGACGAACTGGTCGATGATCTGGTGAATGTGGTGGCGAGGGACCACGAGGATCGCATCTGGATGGGGACAGCCGCCGGAATCTCTGTGTTGAAGGACACCACCTGGTATTCGCTTTTTATTGGTAGTGAATCCGACAGTGTGGCGGTGCATGATATCGCGTTTGATACAGACAATACAACCTGGTTTGCCACGGATGAGGGTGCCGCTCATTTCACCGGTTCCGTAACCGACATAGATAATGAAATCAGTAATCCAGTCATCGCTGGGCGGTTTTCCCTGCGGGGCAATTATCCCAATCCGTTCAATAACACAACGGTAATTCGGTACGAGTTACCAGAACCTGCAGAAGTGTCGATCGACGTAATCGACCAGACCGGCAGAACCGTCGATACAATCGTGGACGGTAGTCGGACGTCCTCAGGACGCTATGATGTCCGTTGGAACGCGCGTGGGCTTGCATCCGGAATATTTATTATCAGGCTCCGGGCGCGGCTGGACTCCGGGCGTGAATTGATGGATGCCCATAAGGTATTGCTTATTCGATAACCGGTAGGAGACTTTCAGAGTCCCCGGTTGTATCGAAACCGAATCAGAGGACAAGGATATCCAAACTCCTGATAACAGAGGAAGATCACGTGAAAATACCGATGAAATTTCTACGCCTGTTTTTGTTAACGGCACTATTAATGCTGAATGCATTGCCCGGATACGCGACTCAGGATGATCCGGTCCTCGTTCACAATGTGACTTCACCGCCGACAATCGACGGGTTGCCGGATGACTACTGCTGGCAGGATATCCCATGGCAGGTGATTGATCAGGTCTGGATCCCGTATGGGACGCCGCATGATGAAGAAGATTTTGCCGGTCGGTACAAAGTCCTCTGGTCCGAAGAGGAAAACCTGCTCTATTTCCTCGCTGAAGTTGAAGACGATGTATTCGTGGACGGTTTTGTACTCAACGAAACTACAGGCGCTCATAATTTTGACGTCCTGGAGGTCTTCCTGGATGAAGACCGGTCCGGCGGAAAACACGTGTTCGACGCCACCGGTGCCACCGGGGAGGAGTGGGGAACCAACGCAGAGAACGCGTTTGCCTATCACATTTACACGGATATTTCCGAGTCCGGTGTTGCTGAATCTGATCCCTGGGTACACGATATGGATGGCACCGGCTGGGGAGACAATATTAGCAGGAACTATGTGAATCATTTTCCGGAATATGCGCTACGCCGGGAGGGCAATCGGCTGACCTGGGAATTTTCTCTGGAAGTGTATAATGACGAGTACGAATACGACTCACCGGAAGGAACCCGGGTGACCCTGAGCCCTGAGAAAGAAATGGGATTCTCGATCGCCTACTGTGATAATGACGACCCTGACGAACAGCCAAAAGAGCGGGACAGTTTCTTTGGCTCGGTCGAAGTCCCGGCAGAGGCGTATAACGATCACTGGATCAACGCCGACTGGTTTGGCCTCGCCCGTCTTGTCGACTCCACAACAACCAAAATTCAGGAAAAGACGAATCAGCGACAAAACCTTAACCTGAATTTGTATCCCAATCCCGGCTCATCCTCGGTGAATATGGTGATAAAGAGTCCGGAGAAAGGTCGATTTACCTTTCGGATGTACAACCTGCTCGGAGAACTGGTGTATGATGTCTCTGATATTAAATCAGCGTTTGACTACAAACAGCAGTTCAATATATCGGATCTCGCCAGGGGAATATATTTTGTGGAGATGCGGATAGGACGCTCCCATATCGCACGAAGTAAACTTGTGGTGACGGATCATTAATCCGTGCGGGGCAGGAGACAGCAGCCTTGCATTGATTTCAGAGAGCTAACTCGGATATAAAAGGAAATTTTGTTATTTTGGTGCACGCCCTGCCCAATATCACCCGAAAATTAACTCTGACAACCTTCCTTACTACATTATTTTTTGGTTTGCCGATTGCATTTATCGCATATCCGACTGTCGGATTGGGATATGATAATTTCAGGTGTAATGGTAATTATGTGAGGCTATTTTGATAAAATATAGTTTGTGAGTTTGTGTATTCTTTCCCGACGTAAGCCGGCATGAATGAGGAGTTTTGATCGGAGATTTGAGAAGCATCCTTCCAGGGAATTCGTGGTATTGGGCATGGATAATTCTGGATGCTCCAGGTACGTAAACAGATAGGGCGTATTTCCATGCAAACTCTGGGAGGCACTCCGGAGCCGCCGATGCGTATATTGCCACCGCCCCGTCTCAAGGTGGTAGGTTTTTTCTCGGAGAAAGTCCGCCCAGTACTGATGCCATTGCGCTAAAGCCGCCTCCCACGCCGGGCGTTGAATCGTCGGGAGTTTCCAAACCAGCTGCTGCAACGTTTGCCCCGCTTCCAGCCGCGGATGCCGCGTTTAATAATGGGGCAGAATGGCGAGCTGGTGAAAGTGACACATCTGGACCGGGAGGGACGCAAACGCCTGAAATATGCCACGGCGGCCATCACAGACGAGGCCTTGAATGGTCCAGCCTTGTGCGATAAGCGCGCTGAGGCCGTGTTGGTACCAAGCGATGGTCTCGTGCGGTAGGTCGTACCAGAGAAGATTCCGGGGGCGATGGGCATCGTGAAACACCATACAGCCATCATTTCGCCGAAAATACAAGGTATCCATCAGGACGACGGTGGCGGTTGGGGGATACTGTACCGGCGGAACAACGTACGCCTCCATATAGTGCCGGATGGTTTTGACCGACAAGCCATACTGGTGTGCAAGTTGCCGCAGACTTTGTTTGCCATCCGCATACGCAGCATACATCTGTTTGGTCCTCGCCCCGTTTTTGCGGGATGGAGTAGAAAATTGGATCGTACAGGTGTGACATTTGTACCGCTGTCGCTGCCCGAGTCTTCCGTTCTTTTTGGTGTGCCGACTCCCACAGTGGGGACAGATTTTTTGTCATTTTTTCGTGTAAGAAATACAAAATCTTGGTAAAATCCTATTGCATAATACGTTAGAGTCCTTTTAGCCTCATCTTTTTACCATTACACCAAAATACAGTGCTCTTCTTATCGGCCTTCCAGTCTATTTCGTCTCAATGCCCGGTGTACCGAGGAACCGGGCGAATCAGCTGTCTGACCGGAGGGAGTTCTGATTCGCCCCCGAGGAAGCCGGTGGCATTGCAGAAATAGACTGGATAGCCTTGATTTTTATCTCCTTTTGCATCAAGGCAAAAGGAGAAAGTGTTGATAGAGGTAAACATTAATACTCCTTTCAATGCTAGTTTTATCCACACTTTTTTAAAAAAGTGTGCAAAAATCCGGCGGTGCCATCCGTTTCAAGAACTCCTACACCGGACTATCTACCAAAACAAAAACTCCCTTCGGTCAAACAGTTTGTTTTGGTTGACGCCAGACCGGCAGGAGTTCTAATGGAAACGAATGGCAAGGCCGGAGAAGCGGCGGAATTGAATATTACAAATTTTTCTTTAACTGGAAGTATTCATTTTGAGTTTCAATGGTGCGATGAAAGAAAATCCTCTACGGTTCCGGTATTATTTACCGGCCTTGGCGTTCATTTTCGCCACTTTTTTCCCGTAGGGATCCCGTTGGATATCAAGGAAAAAGTAGCATTAAAATACCTCATAGTCTTACCGGGATGAAATATGAATAGCCCTGACCGGTCCGGACGAGGAGTATAAAATCAAAAACCGATTGAGGCTTAAAAATCCCCTAATCCGGGCTTGTAAGCCTTTGAGTGAGATTCAAAGGCTACTCCCAGCAGCCTCGCAATTTTATTGCGAGGGGATCACTCTCGAATACACATCCTCACCACCCAAACGCATCCATCCGTGTGAGGATTATATTCGCATAGCGATCCATGACTGCGGGATCACGATCCAATGGATCGGGCAGGATAGCGGCAAGGCGGGCTGATCGATAGCGGGTAAGCCAGCGGGCGGTGGTACCATGGTAATTACGGGCAGCCGCTTCAGCGCCGTAAATTCCGGGGCCCCATTCTGCGATATTCAGATAGAGCTCGAGAATTCTCTCTTTGGAAAGTATGAACTCCGCCAGAAACGCCAGTGGATATTCCAGCAATTTGCGAAAATAGGAGCGATAGGTAAACAGGAACAGGTTTTTGACTACCTGTTGGGTGATGGTGGAAGCTCCGCGAAGTTGCTCCTTTTTTTTCCGGATTCCAACCAGCATCTTTTTGATTTCCTGGAAATCCACGCCGGAATGCTGGTAGAACCGGGTATCCTCAGCCGCAACCACCGCATGTTCCAGATGATCAGATATTCGACTGAGCGGGCGATAGGTCATCGTCCGCTTATACTGTTCCCCCTGCAGCCGGGCTTCCAGAGCCCGCTGAATCTGCACCATGGTAACCGATGGATTATTGTTTCGCAGGGTAATCAGAAATATTATACAAACGAGCAGATATACTCCTACAAGAATGGCGCCCCAAACCAATATCTTGCGACTCCATTGGAGTATGGACTGAGCCCGGCGTTTCCAGCGCGGTGGCGCCGGTGGCAGCCGACGTTCCGGCGGGATTACTTCCGGGGGCGTTATCGTATTACGCATGAGAGAACGAATTCCAGTATTTTTACCGATTGTCGTTCGAATATAGCGGATTCTTTTGTTAATCGTCGAGATATTCATCACAGCATTAATATTTAAAACTTGTATTGGCAACTTGAAAATTGTTTCACTCCCTGGTGATTCGTAATTTCTTCCAACATTATGCTGTGCATATCCATATCTCATCCTAATTTCAATTCAAGATACCAGGGGGACATTTATGAATTACAGGACACTTGGAAAGACCGGATTTGAAGTCTCGGAAATTAGTCTCGGCACCTGGCAGGTCGGCGGTGGCTGGGGCGCAGAATTCGACGAAGAGGTCGCGGAGGAAATTCTGGAAACGGCGATTGAAAGCGGTGTCAACTTTATCGATACCGCCGATGTCTACAGCGACGGGCAAAGCGAACACGCAGTAGGAGAATTTGTACGGTCCAGGGATGAGCGGCTTTATGTGGCAACCAAATGCGGCCGGCAGCTCACGCCCCATACCAATGAACAGTATACGCCGGAAGCCCTGCGCAGATTTGTAGAAGAGAGCCTGCGGAATTCAGGGCTGGAAACATTGGACCTGATCCAGCTGCACTGTCCGCCCACGGAAGTGTACTATCGTCCGGAAATATTCGAAGAATTCGATAAACTGAAGGATGAAGGCAAGATCAGGAATCTTGGCGTCAGCGTGGAAAAGGTGGAAGAAGCGCTGAAAGCCATCGAGTATCCAAACGTGACCACGGTGCAGATCATCTTCAACATATTCCGGCAGCGGCCGAAGGAGCTCTTTTTCGAGCAGGCCAAAGAGAAAAACGTCGGAATCATTATCCGTGTGCCCCTTGCCAGCGGACTGTTAAGCGGGAAATATAACAAGAATACGACCTTCGACGAAGGCGATCACCGGCACTTCAATCGAGATGGATCCGCATTCGATCGCGGCGAAACTTTCGCCGGCCTGGACTATGAACTGGGCCTGGAAGCGGTTGAGGAACTGAAAAAAGAGTTCCCGGACGTTTCGCTGCCGCAATTAGCACTGAAATGGATCCTGATGTTCGACGCGGTGAGCACCGTGATTCCAGGCGCCTCGAAGGTCTCTCAGGTGGAATCTAACGTCCAGGCCAGCGCCATGGAGCCACTCACCAATGAGCAAATGCAAACCATCGACGATCTATATAAACGCCGGGTGAAAAACCAGGTACACCATCTCTGGTAAATAACAACAGGAGAAGCGACAATGCGAGTACTTTTTATTGGCGGCACCGGAATTATCAGTTCAGCATGTGCGGCCCGATGTATCGAACTGGGGCACGACCTGTATCTCCTAAATCGGGGGCAGTCGGTGCGACAGATCCCGGAGCAGGCGAACGTCCTCCGCGCAGATTACCGCGATACAGAGCAAGCCAGGGACGTGCTGGATGGGATGAACTTTGATGTAGTCGTTGACTTTATCGCGTTTAATGTAGAGCACACCCGGACAGATGTGGAACTATTTCGCGGACGTACCGGACAATACGTCTTCATCAGTTCCGCTTCAGCGTATCAGACACCGCCGGAATCCGTCCCGGTGACCGAGGAGACTCCCCTGGGTAACCCGTTCTGGCAATATTCCAGAGATAAAGCAGCCGGCGAGAAATATCTGATGGGGGAATACGAGAAAAATGGATTTCCCGTGACTATTGTTCGGCCATCGCATACCTATGACCGGAGGTCAGTTCCCGTTCCGGGAGCGCACCTGCTGTTCCGGCGAGCACAAGCGGGGAAGAAAATCGTAGTGCACGGCGACGGAACATCACTCTGGACGCTCACCCACAACACCGATTTTGCCATCGGATTTTGCGGACTGTTCGGACAAAACGAGGCGATCGGCGAGGATTTCCATATCACGTCCGATGAATACCTGCCATGGAACAAAATCAACCGGTTACTGCTGGAGAACGCCGGCCTGGGTGCCGAATTAATACATCTCCCTTCAGATTTAATTGTAAAATACGATGCCGAGTTTGGCGCTGGCTTGCTTGGAGATAAGGCCCATAGTATGATTTTTGACAATTCGAAGATCAAGAAAATGGTTCCTGAGTTCGAAGCAAAAGTACCGTTCACCGACGGAGCAAAGGAAATCGCCGACTGGTATCTGTCCAATCAGGATGATGTTTCCGTCGACGAGGATCTGGACAAAACAATGGACCGGATGGTCGCGGATTACGAATCGATAGGGTAACAAGGAATAGGGTATAGGGTATAAGGTATAAGGTTGGTCTCTCGCTTAAAGTCCGGGAAGCGGGTTTAAGCGGGAGACAAGGGTTAAGGAGAAAGTGAAAAGAAAACTAAAAACAGAAAGAATAGCACGCCCCGGAAGGGGCTCCTCCCGGAGCAGATGAGGCGGAAACAACGGATGACCACAGATTAAAACAAACAGAACTTTGAAAAGAAAAATTTAGCCGCAAAGATACGCGAAGAATCACGAATGAAACAAAAACCATCAAATAGCAAACGACAACGGATGACCACGAATTAAGTCAAATTGAACACTGAAAAGCACCGAAGAAAAGATTAATATAGCCGCGAAGATACGCGACTCACGACAGGTTTTAACTATAACACGATAACACTCTAACACAGAAACACTGGTGTTTCCGATCCCTCATTACCGTTCTTCTCTCGCATAATACACTTCTCGTCCGGGCAGACCCTGCATTTGTAACCCATCTGTTTCACATGTTTGCCGACGCCAATGATTCCACTCACTGACTTCATCGGAATCATCAATGATGATCGTGTTAACCGGATACCGCAACTGTCTTTCCCGATCAGGGAGAAGATCTGTGTTTGATCGGACACCGGCCAGTGACAGTATCCCGGGCTATACCGATTTGTAATGTTAAGGCCTGCCTGCCGCGCATTATTTTCAATTGCATGATGAACAGATACTGCCACACCTTCGGCCAACTCGGAGCCAATAAGATCTACTATGTAGCCTTCCAGCAGATGTCCGTCCTGCATCAACTGTTTGGACAATTGTTCTACCTGCTCACCGGCAGTACCCAGGAAAACAGCTATCCAGGTACTTTTTTTTAGAAATCCAGTGACCCATTCTCCGAGATTGAAGCGGACTCCATCCAGTGTTAATGCCCCGGCACCCGGTGCAAAATCCAGATTATTAAACAGTGCATACCGTGCCAGTGGTTCGCACAGTTCACGGCACCTGGCGGTATACTGCCCGATGGTATCCATCAGGTATTCATCGGCCTGGGAACGATCCATTTCAAATGATTCCAGAATTCTATCCGGGTCAACCGGGAGATCTTGTTCTGATGGTTCAAGGATCGCACCCTGAAACGGCAGATCTGTATCGGCTATATTTGTTTGAGATTCCATAGAAATTATAATCCGTATTCTTTCGGTAAAAATTTCTCTTCTAGCGACGGCATCATCTGTTCCACGAAAGCAGTGGAACTATGAGGAAATCTGCTCTCCCACAGGTCTTTGAGGAACGCGGGAAGGTCTCTGGAATTTGAGATCCTGAAAATGTCATATGACGATCATCAATTCACGCCGCCAGAGAATTCAGATAGCTGACTGCGCCCTGGGGATCTGGCGAATATCCATGGGCTCCGATTTCCTTCCGGAAATCTTCGTTCACCGGTGCTCCGCCAATGAGCAGGGTAGTGTCCGGGAAATCCTGTTTAATTTCGCCGACCGTGGTTTTCATGTTGTGCATGGTGGTCGTCAGCAAGGCAGAGAGGCCGATAACGGCATCCGGACGTTCGGCGATTGCGGCTTTAAATTTGGCAGCGCTGACATCGACGCCCAAATCAATGACTTCCCAGCCGGCACCTTCCACGATCATTGCCACCAGATTTTTACCGATATCGTGGAGATCACCGGAGACAGTGCCGATGATGAATGTGCCTTTCCTTTTGACTTCACCGGACTGGAAATACGGTTTCAGGTGTTCCATGGCAGCGTTCATTGCCTTGGCCGCCACTAACATCTGTGGCACAAAAATTTTCTTTCGCGAGAACTTTTCACCAACCCTGTCCATTGCGGCGATAAGTGCTTCGTCCAATATTCGCGATGGCTTAATTCCCATTTCCAACGCCTGGCTCGTGAGTTCGTCCGCGCCCTCCTTGCCCTGCATGTCAGGCGGATACGTCGCTTCTTTGTTCACCTTTCCGAATTCTACACATTTTGCCAGTTGGCTCAACAGTGATTCATTGTCCATCTTCTTTCTCCGTGGCATAAAATTGTATCATTACCAGCGATGATGCAGTTAATATACAGCGAACTAACCTTCGGTTACGAGTTTCGAATTGTTTCGGCGAATTTAGTTATGTATTCCGGTGTAGTGCCGCAACAACCTCCGATGATATTGGCACCGGCCTCAATAAGTTCGGGAATCCCGCTGGCCATATCGTCAGGTGTCTCCGGAAATACCGTTTCCCCATCCCGAAAGACCGGTGCGCCGGCGTTGGCATGGATCAGGATCGGGATATCGGTGTTAACGGTCCGGATTTCCCTGGTGATGTCGGCCATATGTCTGAATCCGGTTCCACAGTTTGCACCGATGATATCCACATTCATCTCGATCAGGGTTTCGGCCATTTGAGCAGGTGTAACTCCCATTATGGTATAATATGTCCCGTCATCGGCGGGCTCAAATGTCATGGTGCAGATGATCTCGCGGTCGGTGTTTTCACTGGCAGCCTGTACGGCAGCAGTAGCTTCCTGGATGTCCGACATGGTTTCTACTATGATAGCATCCACGCCACCAGTCGCTAGCGCCGCTGCCTGCTCTGAGAATGCGTCGTAGAGTTCCTTGGCACTGACATCTCCCATCACCACAAATTTGCCGGTCGGACCGATGGAGCCGAGGACATACCTGTCCTCTCCGGCGGCCTCCCTGGAAATTTCAGCGGCGGCTCGGTTCAGTTCCGTAACACGATCCTCCAGTCCATATGCCTCCAGCTTAAACCGGCTACCGCCAAAACTGTTAGTCTCGATCATGTTCGAACCGGCAATGACATAACTCCGCGCGATGTCCAGAACGTCGTCTGGCCGATCCACGTTCCATATTTCCGGACATTGGCCGGTGGAGAGGCCTTTCTGATGGAGAAACGTGCCCCACGCACCGTCTGACAGCAATATACGTCCGGATTCGACTTGTTGGGATATCTTACCCATAGAGCTCCTCTTCCGCTCGATTGGTGTATACTTTTTGTATGAAAAGAGTTGTCCTTCAGCAATAGGAAAGAAGCAAAATCTCCGTCGGTTATGGTATCGGAAGTAATTGTCTTGGCTGTATGAAGTTTATATATTCCCTGACGCAAAGCAATAGATTATTTCCTTTTTCCAGCCGGATTTCCTTAATAATTCAGCCATAGAGGGAATTCGGAAACCACATTTTGACTGATTGGAGTTCACATCATGACGGATGAACAATGGCAACAGCTCGTCTCGGTAATAGAGGGAGAAATCCCAGAGTCAATTCCCATTGGATTTATCATCGATTCACCCTGGCTGCCAAACTGGTTCGGCATTTCCATGTTGGATTACTTTTCCAGTGAAGAACAGTGGCTCCGTGCGAACCTCGCCGCTATTGAAACCTTCCCAGATGTGATATTTCTCCCGGGGTTCTGGAGTGAGTTCGGTATGTGTACCGAACCGTCAGCTTTCGGGGCAAAGAGTATCTACTGGAAGAACGAATTCCCGTTTGCAGAGAAGGTGATCCATGATACCAGCGAAATTGATGCGCTCGAGGTGCCCAATGCCGAAACTGACGGATTGCTTCCGTTTATGCTCCATCGGTTGACCGCCAATCAGGATGCAATCGAGGATGCCGGGCACGCCATTCGGTTCTCGGTATCTCGCGGTCCGCTAAACGTGGCTTCTTTTCTCATGGGATCCACCGAACTGATGACCGCTATGATGATGGAACCGGACGCCGTGAACACGCTAATGCGGAAAGTCACTGACTTTCTGAAAGAGTGGCACCGGCTGCAGCGGGAAGCGATCCCCTCGATTGATGGCATGCTGATGCTGGATGATATCGTAGGCTTTGTCGGAGAGGATGAATTCCTGGAATTTGGCTACCCCTATTTCGAAGAACTCTATGACCTACCAGCCAGTATAAAGTTCTTTCACAACGATGCGGATTGCACCGTTTCGGTTTCACACTACCCGGACCTGGGTATCAACCTGTTCAACCCGGGTACACATATGACTCTCAATGAAATCAAGGCTGTAACCGATAACAGGATGGCCATCCTTGGGAATATTCCGCCACGGGATGTACTGGCGGCAGGGAGTCCCGATGAGGTAACCCAGGCGGTTAAATCCTTGCTCAATGAGACGGAGGATCACTCCAGGCTTGTTTTATCAAGCGGCGGCGGAATGCCTCCCGATGTAAGTTCCGAAAATATAAAAGCCTTTATTCAGGCTGTAAAAAATTTTTCTTAGTACGCAGGAAGTACTCCGGTTGCCAATTGTCGCTTCACTCGGATTTAATCGTGACTACGGCAGGCTGTAGACCATCCGCTGAGGCTGTCAGCGTAATATCGCCTGCTTCTTCTTCCGATTGTATAATGGCAAGACAGAGACCATTAAACGCCTTCCTGTCGTCAGTGGTAAATGGTTCGTGACTGGTCTGAGATCCGCTGCCTACAGCTTTTATTGAGCCGGGACCTGTTACAGTAAAATTTACCAGATTATCGGCATGAGGCACGAGGACACCGGCATCATCTATGATACGTGCAGTCACAAAGGAGAGGTCTTTCCCATCTGCGCTGATAGTCTGCCGATCGGCTTCCAGGGTGATACGCGATGGTGCACCGGCGGTAGCCACAGTGGCTGTAATTTCCGTCCCGTCATTGGTCAAGCCAACGGCTCGCAGTGAGCCCGGAGAGAATTCGGTTCGCCACATTAACCGGAGTTTGTCACCGGTCATTTGGCGCTTTCCCAGGGATTCGCCGTTCAGGAACGGTTCCAGTGTGGAAAAATATGGACCATCGGACGGGTTTTTGGATTAAAATTAAAATAGCGTATAGATAAACGGGGCGAGCGCAGATCCTTCTGTGAAGACGATTAACATTCCGAGCAGGAGTAAAAACAGCACAATAGGAGCGAGTACCCATTTTTTCCGCACCCGCAGAAATTCCCAAAATTCAACGATGATTGAAAATTTCGACATGATTTTCCTTCAGCAGAGGTCAATAAATACGGCTTAATTTATCTGACTAATACTGTTTTTCATAATGTTCTTTTGACGGTCCGGTTTCCTCCCGGTCAATCCAGTAAGAGTCTTCATCAGTTTTGAATCTCATGTCGAGAAAGGGCTTTCCTAACAGGCGAGAAAGAATGCCGATAGGCGTGATTATTACATACAAAACCAGAGACAACAGGACCCGTGTCATTACCCAGCCGATAGCCAACCCGATATAGCTGAACATGATAAATACCGGTTTCAGCAGAACAGGGAAGACAAGCGCTGAGACAGCGATCACTCCGGATAGCGAATAGGCCCAGAGATAAAGCGGATTATGTAAAATCCACTGGAGAGTTCCCAGGATGGCGAGAATAACGGCTAATCCAAGACCGAATTGCCGCCAGTCTTTCCGAGTACTTTCTTTAGTTTTTACCATAAGATGTTTATAGCCATACGGTTTTTAATCCAATTTAAATGATTCGTCCCAATCGAGGGCCTCAATTTCCCCGGGCTGGTTGGTTTTGTCCAGCAAGAAGTCACCCAGTACGAGATAATCCATCTCGGTGCGCATAAAGCACTTATAGGCATCCCTGGGCGTGCGCACGATCGGTTCTCCCCTCACATTGAAGGACGTGTTTACAAGTACCGGGCATCCCGTCTGATTAGCAAATGCGCTGATCAGCGCATGATATCTCGGATGGGTTTCCTGGTGCACCGTTTGGATGCGGGCAGAGTTATCTACATGCGTCACTGCCGGTATCTCCGACTGGACAGCGTGCAATCGATCCAATCCAAAGAGGTTGTGGTCGGTGTCTCCATTAAATTTGAGCTGCTCATCGGCAACTTCAGCAACCAGCAGCATGTAGGGACTTGGCCTGTCTAGTTTAAAGTAATCGCTGACACACTCAAACAGCACAGATGGTGCAAATGGACGGAACGATTCCCGGAACTTGATCTTTAGGTTCATCTTGCGCTGCATTTCCGGCGATCGCGGATCGCCCAGGATACTCCGGGCACCTAATGCTCGCGGCCCATATTCCATTCTCCCCTGAAACCAGCCGATTACGTTTTCCTGCGCCAGTAATTCTGCTGTTTGGGAGAAGAGTGTATCTTCCGATAATTTGCGGTAGGGGATTGAGAATCGTTCCAGGAAGGACTCAATTGTTGCGGGTTTGTACGCGGGGCCGAGAAAGGATCCGTGCTGTCCGTCCTGTCCCGAAATTACTGCCCTTGGCTTCTCCATATACTCATACCAGATCCCCAAAGCTGCACCCAGCGCGCCACCGGCGTCGCCAGCCGCCGGCTGAATCCAGATATCGTTGAATACGCCGGAGCGGAGTAGTTTCCCGTTGGCGACACAATTCAAAGCGACGCCACCTGCAAGGACTAAATATTCTGAGCCAGTTATACTTTTCGTATGGTGGGCCATTCGGAGGATAACCATTTCGATTACTTCCTGCACCGACCTGGCCAAATCCATGTCCTTTTGGGTTAAATCGGATTCGGGTCGCCTCGGAGGGCCGCCAAATAGCCCATGGAATTTCCGGTTCGTCATGGTCAGTCCGACCGGATAATTGAAGTATTCCATATTCAGCCTGAATGATCCGTCACCTTTCACATCAATGAGGTGGTCAAGAATGGTTTGCACATACTTTGGCTCACCGTAAGGTGCGAGTCCCATTACTTTGTATTCGCCGGAGTTCACCCGGAATCCGGTATAATAGGTAAATGCGGAGTACAGCATTCCCAGTGAATGCGGAAACCGGTTCTCCTTGTAGATATTGACCTGATTGTCCCGGCCGAATCCGATACTGGTGGTGGTCCACTCACCAACACCATCAGTAGTGATGATTGCTGCTTCGGAGAAGGGGGAGGGGAAGAAGGCGGAGGCTGCGTGGGAACGGTGATGCTCCGGAAACAAAATTTCACCGGTAAACTCCGGAAGTGCATCAGTGATGAGAGATTTAATCCAAATCTTTTGTTTAATCCAGACGGGGATAGCCTTGATGAACGAACGAAATCCTCTGGGGGCATATTGCAGGTAGGTTTCGAGAATCCGCTCAAATTTTCGAAACGGTTTATCATAAAACCCAATATAACTGAGGTCGGCTGGCGTGATATCGGCTTCCTGAAGGCAATACGCTACGGCATTCTCTGGAAAACTGAAATCATGCTTTCTCCGGGTGAAACGTTCTTCCTGGATTGCCGCGATAATATTACCATCGCAGACCAACACGGCGGCACTATCGTGGTAAAAGGCCGAGATACCCAGGATGTAAACCGAATCACTCAACGAAGGCTCCGGCTCGTTGCATAGGAAAATTCTTGAAGTAGATGTCCTATTGGCTTCTTGTCAGGGAAAGATAAGTTAATGTCCATATTGTCTTGGTTCCGTCTGGCTCATTATCTTTTTATATAATCCGATTACCCACGGAAAAGCAGGTTTTAATATACGCAAGGAAGCCAATTTTAAAAAACCTGGTTTAGTCGTGTATGCGTGGGAATCTGCTCTATTCCATTTATATTTCCGTGAGTTCCAGGTTATAGGAGAAAAGTAGAGTAAAAATAGAGGTGAAACTCATGTATTTTTTACTCTCAAAGATGGATATGTATCTTTACAGACACACCATCTTCGGTCTCCTTGCTCTTCAAAGCGAGGAATATCAAGCGGGTGAATTGAATTCACCTTCTCTCAGACAGATTAATTACTCTGAAGATATGTAGATAATAGATATTCATCAGGCTTTGTTCAAAACCGGCAGGAAATGGAGGAGCTGCGGCATTCGATATTAAATGGTTTATGAGCAGGCTTTTGGAATATACCTTATCTTGGAAAAATCGGATAACCTAAAACCGTCAAATTTAGAAGTATGCCTGTGGTTATCCGTTTTTTCAGCGTTCCCCAACTTGGCGGGGACAGGGTGCTATTTCTATCAGTTGAAATCCAAACCCGGAGATGAATAATGAATATGTTTCGCCTATTTCTGATAATCGTGATTCTGGCATCTTTCACCGCCACGACGTTTGCCCAAATTCCCATGCATTCGCCGGACGAGTGCCAGGCGTTGCTGAACGAGCCCATCGATATCAGCAGCGATTTCCGCAATTTCTCCAACACCTACTATGTGGCGGACAGCCTCGCCAACTTTGACCCGGAGACCGGAAGCGGCGAGATCGTGTACCGGCGGTATGAGTATGTGACGCGCCATGCGTTTAACAACATGCTCGGCGTGTTGCAGCCGGTGGAGCAGAACGAATTCCCGGCCATCGAATACGAAGCCTCGCCGAGCCTGCCGTTTTCGGTGGAGTTGGTTTCGTCGAGGACGGTCCGCATCAGAGCGGTTTCTCGCTTCCAGACTCAGCCGGATCGGGAATCGCTGATGCTGGTCGATGGGAAAGTTGAACAGAACCGGGATGACTGGACATACGAGCAGGTGGATGACGGACATAAGTATACCAGCGAAAACGGATCCGTGATTATTTCCGAATATCCGTGGCGGGTAACTATCAAAGATGCCAGCGGAAAAGTGTTGACCCACACCCGACATATTTCCGACAACCGCACCACGTTTACGCCGGTGCTGCCGTTTTCGTTTGTCCGGAGAGCATCGGATTACTCCACCAGCATGGCGGCTGTATTCCAACTCTCACCGGACGAAAAACTCTACGGCTGCGGCGAGTCATACACTGGGTTCAACAAGCGCGGCCAGAAGGTCGTCCTCTACACGGACGACGCTAATGGCACCCAGAACGAGACCATGTACAAGCCGATCCCGTTCTACATGAGCAGTCGCGGCTACGGCATGTTCATGCATACCTCCTCGCCGATTACCGTGGATTTCGGCAAGCATTTTGCCGAAGCCAATACCATGATGATGGGCGACGATGAATTGGATCTGTTCGTCTTCCTGGGCGAGCCGAAGGACATCCTGGATGAGTACACCGAGGTGACCGGCAAGGCGCCCATGCCGCCGCTCTGGTCGTTCGGGTTCTGGATGAGCCGGATAACTTATTTCTCGGAGGGAGATGGACGCAATGTGGCAATGAATTTACGCAAACACGAGATCCCCAGTGACGTCATCCACTTCGACACCGGCTGGTTCGAGACCGATTGGCGTTGCGACTATCAGTTCGCCGAATCCCGGTTCGACGAGCCCGAAGAAATGGTCTCCGATCTGAAAGGTCAGGGATTTCATATCTCCCTGTGGCAGCTCCCGTATTTCACCCCGGAAAACACCCTTTTCCCGGAAATTATTGAGAAGGGACTGTACGTAAGCGACGAAAAGGGCAATTTACCGTACGAGGATGCGGTACTGGATTTCTCTAATCCGGAAACCATTGACTGGTACCAGGTCAAACTCGCCGGTCTCCTGGAAATGGGCGTCGGCGCCATCAAGGTGGATTTCGGCGAAGCGGCGCCGGCAAACGGCGTGTACGCCTCCGGCCGCACCGGATTTTACGAGCATAATTTATATCCGCTGCGCTACAACAAGGCGGCGTCCGATATTACCAAAGAAGTCACCGGCGATCGCATCATCTGGGCCCGAAGCACCTGGGCCGGCAGCCAGCGCTATCCCGTTCACTGGGGCGGGGATCCTGCCACCACGAATTCCGCCATGGAAGCCACTCTGCGCGGCGGATTATCCATGGGCGTTTCCGGGTTTACCTTCTGGTCGCACGATATTGGCGGATTCGTGACGGCAACCCCGGAAAACCTCTACCGCCGCTGGACACCCTTTGGGATGTTGACATCTCACGTGAGGAGCCACGGAACTCCGCCCACTGAGCCATGGGAGTACAGCAAGGATTTCCTGAATATGTTCCGGAAGGCCGACAACATGCGCTACGAACTGATGCCATATATTTACGCCCAGGCGAAGGAATCCAGCGAATACGGCTGGCCCATGCTGCGGGCGCTGTTCGTGGAGTATCCCGAGGATCCCGGCTCGTGGCTGGTGGACGATCAGTATCTGTTCGGCTCCGATATGCTGGTGGCGCCGCTATTCGAGGATGTGGATGCCAGGGACGTCTACCTGCCACCGGGTGACTGGATCGACTACCAGACCGGCGAGCAGTACTCCACCGGATGGCACCACATCGAAGCAGGCGAACTGCCTATCATCATGCTGGTGCGTGACGGCGCAGTCCTGCCGCACATCGAACTGGCGCAGTCCACCATGGAGATGGACTGGTCGGAGTTGCAGCTCGTGGTCTTTTCCAGTGATGATGAGGACGTCCAGGCCAAGGTCTGCCTGCCTGAACAGGACCTGAAGACCGTATGGCTTTCCGCCTCCAAAGACGGATACACGGTTTCCGATGATCCGTTCGGCGGTGAAGTAGAATGGACGGTGCGGAGATTCGATTAATAAAACTATTCCGATCCGACATACAAGTCATTCCGACCGAATCCGGCAGCTGCCGGATGAGCGTCTCACCAGAGACTCCTCCCGGAGGAGGAATCTCGTGAATAAACCTCCCATCCTAAGAGGAACGAGATTCATCCCCAGGTGGATCCCCTGGATCGGCTCCGTCCCGTTTGAGCCGGGACTCCGCTCGGGATAACTGTTGTAAGTGAATCCGGTCGAAACCCTGAAAGGATCTTTCACACCGACAGGCTGGATGTAAATAAAGCAAGATGATATGTTGCTTATTCTGAAAGACACAACTCCATCCCTGAATCCCTTCCTCTTCGGAGGAGGAAGGGAAATAGAATGGTTTAACTCGTGCATTCTCTCTCTTCCGAAGAAAGGGAGACAGAGGGTGAGTTGGGTTGTGTGCTATGGTTCGTGTTCCCCACAACAAATTTGACGTGAATAATTAGATAACACAAATCCGTTTCCCCATATCTAATTTCGTTTTATATTTAACCCGGTTTTTCAACACCTTAGCCAACAAGAATTCGCACAAAGGTAAAGCCAATGCTTGAGGTGAAAGAAATCACTAAACAGTTTGAAAACGTCATGGCCGTCGAAAATCTGTCTCTGAACATCGGAGCTGGTGATATCTATGGTTTACTTGGCCCGAACGGCGCCGGGAAGACCACGACTATCCGGATGATTATGCAAATTATTCAGCCGGACAGTGGGCAAATTACGCTCGATGGAAAGCCGTTGACTCTCGACCAGAAAGATGAAATCGGTTATCTGCCAGAGGAACGGGGACTGTATCAAAAGATGAAAGTCCGCGAGGTGGTGGAATATTTTGCCGCATTAAAAAATATGACTCCCGGTAAGGCGAAAGAGAATACGGAATTTTACCTGGAGAGGTTTGACTTGTTAGACCGTGCCGAGGATAAAATCGAAGAGCTGTCCAAGGGAAACCAGCAAAAAATTCAGTTTACCATATCCATTATCCATGAACCCAAACTGTTGATACTGGACGAGCCGTTCTCGGGACTTGATCCGGTAAATCAGGTGCTGATTAAGGAAATCATAGGAGAATTACAGGATCGGGGCACAACGATTTTACTATCAACCCATCAGATGGAACAGGTGGAAAAACTCTGCGAGCGTATCTGTCTCATAAGTCGAGGGAAAGCGGTGCTGAACGGCAATCTCCGGGAAATCAAGCGCGAGTACGGCACTCAGACTGTTCGTATCCGTAGCGATGCCTCCCTGGAACACCTACGCGAGGATTCTGCTTTTACCTATACAGAATTTGAGAACGGTGAGCTCCTGGGAGAACTCAGGGATGACATCGCTCCGCATGATTATCTCAAGACGCTGGTAGAGGAGATCCCGATCCGAAAGTACGAGGTGGTAGAGCCATCTCTGGAACAAATATTTATCGACAGAGTGCGGGGGGGCGCCGAATGAAAGTCCTGACGATTGCTCGCTGGGAATTTATTCACCGGATTAAATCCAAGTGGTTCCTGATATCGACACTGGTACTGCCGCTAATAATCCTCGGATTTGCCGTGCTCCCGACGCTGTTGATGCAGGAAGATACCCAGTCGAAAACCTTTGCACTTATTGACGAGACAGGTTGGGTAGGTGAGGAGCTCCGGACTACCGTTGGTGAACAGTATACGCTAAAGGACGGACGGCCGCAGTATCAGTTTTTGCCGCTGGGGAGCAGGGAACTGAAAGCCGCAAAATCCGTCGCTGATTCCCTGCTGAACGATGGCGTGATTAATGGATATCTCGTGCTTCCCGGGGATATTCTGGATACGCGGGATGCGGAATATTACGGGAAAAATGTCGGAAATTTTAAGGACCTCAGCAGGCTGCAGAACGAACTGACTTCGATAGTTTCAGAATACAGGATGAAACAACAGGATCTCGATCCGGAGTTAATCTCTGAAATAACACGCCAGGTGAATTTAGAGGCGTTTGAGATCAAAGGAGACGAGGTATCTCAGGGGAATGAGTTGATGGCGTTTTTCGGCCCGTACTTTTACATCATGCTCCTGTTTTTCGCGGTTTTTATGTCATCACAGATCTTAATGCGCTCCGTCCTGGAGGAACGCCAGAACCGGGTAGTGGAGGTGCTGGTCAGTTCGGTTACACCGAACACGCTGATGTCCGGGAAGATTCTGGGCCTCGGCGCCATGGGAGTTGTCCAAATTGCCATTTACATGACTGTGGGGCAGGCCGCGGCCGTGTATAAGGGAACCTCGCTCATTGAATTGTCCAGTCTGCTGGGGTTTATCGTCTACTTCATTCCAGGATTTTTGTTATATGCGGCGTTTTATTCGGCTATTGGTTCCATATTTACCTCGGAACAGGAGGCCCAGCAGATTAGTGGAATGATGAGCTTTATTGCCATTGCGCCAATCATTTTTCTACCGTTTGCCATGAACAATCCGGAATCCACCATGGTGCAGATTCTCAGTTATATCCCGCCGCTGACGCCGTTCTTTATGATCCTCCGGATGAACATTGCCACGCTGCCGGTCTGGGAATATGTCGTATCACTGGGATTGCTGGTGTCATTTACGTACATAACAATCAGGTTAGCCGGCAAGGTGTTTTCCACGGCCATCCTGATGTACGGGAAGCGGCCGACCCTGCCAGAGATTATTCGATGGATGCGAGCGTGATTCTTTACTTTCGCGGACGGCCGCTTATAGCGCCGTTCGCGATTTCACGCAATTGAAAACTGTCGGTGACGCTCGGAGCGATTACCGACAGGGGGTATATTTGTAGAGCAAGATGGCATCTTGCTCATATTTCAAACACAACTCCATCCCCTAACCCCTTTCTCTTCGAAAGAGGAAGGGGAATAGTATGGTTAATCTCATGCGTTCTCCCGCTCCTCCGAAGAGAGGAAGCCAGAGGGTGAGTTGTGTTGGTGAAATATCCCAAATGGAAATTCAACCGTGACATAAATGTTATAAACAGAGGCTTGACTCCGGATAAATTCTGGCCTATCTTTCCGACCATGATAAAAAAGGTCACAATATTATCCCTCGTTTTTATCCTGCTGGCAGGAATGGCCGCACCGTTACTGGCCGGTCTCGAAATGGAGGCACAGGCATGCGAAATGTCCTGCTGCATGATGGCGAATTCCGAGACTGCAGAAGCCGGGGAAGAGTCCGTTATGGATGATTCCTGTATGGAGATGAATTCCTGCCTGCCCGGAGATAAAAAAACACCTGACTCTCTGGAAGTGAATGCCGAAGCTCCAAAAACCAAGGTGAAAGCCGAAAGTCTGCCCGAAGCAGCCATGACCGGACTGACTAAGGTCGTGCACCAAAAAACTGACCAGATTCGATTTCGCATCAACACCGTGGTCAGCGGCCTCTTCGATTCCTCCCGCGAAAAACTCGCCGAACATTCTATTCTTATAATCTGATCTCTCTCAAAATTGTTGACATAAAGTAAGATTGTCGAACAGCTACATCTGTTCAGCAAGTCTGTACTGAATTTGTGAACCAATTTATGAGAGAGGAACACTGTGAAATCTATCGTTGTATACCTCAGTCTGATACTGGCTGTGGCAACTATACCCAACACAATTTTTCCCCAGAAAGATGCCGGTGACGTCCGGAACCTGGAGCAGGCGATATCGCTGGCGCTGGAGAACAATCCGGATGTTCGCGCCACCGAATCCGCCTGGCAGGCCGCGCGAGAAAATATTACTGTCGCGTCGGCCTGGCCGGAACCGCAACTCTCCTTCACTCAGTTTGTAGAATCCGTCGAAACCCGGAACGGCCCCCAGCATCAGCAGATTGCTGTGAACCAGATGATCCCGCTCTGGGGCACCACCGGACTCAAGGGCACTATCGCCCAGCGACAAACCGCCAAAGCCAAACAGGATTATGAAGCGGTGAAGCGCAAAGTCATCGCCAAAGTCAAATCCGCCTGGGCGGACCTGTATTGGATAGAAGCATCCATAAAAACAGTCATCGAGTATCAGGAACTGGTCGGTACCTTCCAGGATATCGCCGAGACGCGGTACGCCACCGGAAAGGGGATGCAGACTTCCGTCCTCAAGGCGCAGGTTGAGCGTTCGAAACTTGACGAACGTCTCCTGAACCTTCGGGAGATGCGCAGCACGTTCACCCATAATTTGAATGCGCTCCTGAATCGTCCCATCGATGCACGGGTGGAATCTATCGATACGCTGGCGTTACCGGAATACAATCTGACAGAATCACAATTGTTGGATTCCCTGTCAACCTATCGAGAGGATCTGCAGGGGCTGAAAGAGATGATCGAAGCCAATCGTGCCAAAGTATCTCTGCGACAAAAGATGAATCTTCCGTCGCTGGGAGTTGGCATGAATTATATTACAATCGGTAATACATCGCTGCCGGGAGCACCGACACCAGGCGCGGATGCCTTCGCGGTTATGGCAAAAATCGATTTACCGCTCTGGTTCGGGGCCAATAAGGCACGGGTGCAGGAGGCGAAGCTCGGCCTGTCGGAAGTGCAGTACCGGTATGCCGACAAGCGGAACGCCGCCGAATCGGAGGTCCGGACCATACATTTCCGGATTCAGCAAACGCGTGAGTCGCTAGCGTTGTATGATTCTACGCTCATTCCCCAGGCAGAGCAGACGCTGCAATCCGCGCTTGCCGCGTACAAAACCGGCTCGGTCAGTTTTCTCGACCTGCTGGACAGTGAGCGAATGATCGTACAATTCAGGCTCAATCACTATAAAGAACAAGCCACCTACTTCAAACGTCTGGCCGAGCTGGAAAAAGCCGTCGGCACGGACCTGAACCTGTAAGGAGATAACTATGAAATACAGACTGAATTCGAAAACCCTGATTGCTATATCCATCGTTGGAATGAGTTTTCTGTTTACCGCCTGTTCCGGCGAAAGTGAAAACACCGAAACGAATAAAACGCAGACTATGGAGCAGATGGATCAATCCTCTGCCAGCGATGTCGAATACTATACCTGTCCCATGCATCCGAACGTCAAAATGTCCGAAGATGGCGAATGTCCCATCTGTGGAATGGACTTGAAACCGGCCTCGGAAGTTGAAGCCTCCGGAGAGGCGATGGAAGGCCATAACGATATGGAGCGTATGGGGACTTCTGAGAATGCTATGTACACCTGCCCGATGCATCCTGATGTTGTACAAAAAGGACCGGGTGAGTGCCCCGAATGCGGGATGGACTTGGTCGTAATGGATGATCAGAGCGAACACGAACATCAAATGAATGCCGGAGAATAATTCGATGAGATTGACGTACATAAAGAAGGTAATCCCAATTCTGGCGGGCATCGCCATCCTCGGTGGTTTGCTGAGTCTCAGCACCTGTTCCAGTGAGGATGCAGCACAAAAAACAGAACAGACCGCCGAGGAGCAGACGCTCTATACTTGCTCGATGCACCCGAATGTGGTGCAGGATCAGCCGGGCGATTGTCCGATTTGCGGCATGGATCTGGTGCCAATGAAAAATACGCAACAGGCAGCAGCGCCGGAGAATCACGAGGAACGCGAACACCAGACGTCGCAGCAGGGCAGTCAGGAGGAGGCCGGGCAGCTCTGGACGTGCTCCATGCATCCGAACGTGGTGCAGGACGAACCGGGTGAGTGCCCCATCTGCGGGATGGATCTTGTCCCGATGAAGCGGAGTGGCGGAAGCGGGAACGCGACGGCTTCCAAAGTGGAGGGTAAAGGCGAAATCATGTACTATCAGGCGCCGATGGATCCCAGTTATATCTCGGATAAGCCGGGGAAATCCCCCATGGGGATGGATTTGGTACCGGTCTACGAGAATCAGGTCGGTAACCTCGGAAATACCATTACCATTGATCCGACGGTCGTGCAGAATATGGGCGTTCGTACCGCACCAGTCCGAAAACGGAATCTGACCCGCGAAATCCGGGCGGTTGGTAACGTGGTTTATGATGAGACCAATCTTGCACATGTTCATACCAAAGTCACTGGATACATTGAGGAGACTCATGTGCAAATCACCGGAGAACGTGTGAAAAAGGGTGAGCCATTGGTCGAAATCTACAGCCCGGAGCTGGTCGCCACCCAGGAGGAATACCTCCAGGCGTACCGAAGCGCCCAGCGAAGTGGAGGCGCATCAGGAGATCTGCTGAGCTCGGCCCGCCGCAGACTGGAGTTCTGGGATATCTCTGAGGAACAAATAAATCGTTTAGAACAGACAGGTGAAGTTCGGAAGACTATGACCCTGTATTCCCCCTTCAGCGGGGTCGTGGTCTTTACGAACGCCATTGATGGAATGCGAGTGCAGCCTGGAATGCGTATGTATGAGATTGCAGATCTTTCGACTGTCTGGGTGGAGGCGGAACTCTACGAATACGAACTCCCGTGGCTCGAGGAAAATCAGCAGGTGGAAATGAATCTCTCATATACACCCGGCAAAACTTATGAGGGGCGTGTTGATTACATTTATCCCTATCTGGAAGAAAAAACCCGGACGGTGAAAGTGCGGTCAGTCTTCCCGAATCCCAACGGCGAATTGAAGCCGGGGATGTACGCCAATCTGCGGGTACATTCCGAGATCGGAAAGAACGTCCCTGCGATACCGGAAGAATCAGTCATCTGGTCTGGCGAGCGGACGTTAGTATTTATCGCCCTGGGCGATGGTCACTTTGCGCCCAGAGATGTGAAACTCGGTGCACTTAGCGGCGACGGATACTACGAAGTGTTGAGCGGTGCTCGTGCAGGAGAGACGGTCGTCACGTCCGGACAGTTCCTGCTGGATTCCGAAAGCAAACTGAAGGAAGCCCTCCAGAAGATGCTCTCGAAGCGGGAATCGGGTTCATCGGAATCCGCTCCGGCCGACACAACCATGGAAATGGATTCGGGGGAAGAAATGGAGATGTCTGAGGATCAGAGCGGGCACGAAGGGATGAATTAGCGGTGTTAACTGGCGGAGGCGTGATTTGTAGAGACGTTTCATGAAACGTCTCTACTGTGAGGTTCTCTTCACTGTTAAACGTGTCGGTGACGCTATATCGAATAATGAGCAAATGATAGGGATAGCCGCTTTAAGCCGATATTCTAACGGCTTAAAGCGGCAGCTCTCGGAAAACAAAATTATAGTTATGGATATCACATGATTGAACGAATTATAGAATGGTCAATTAACAACCGATTCCTGGTGATAATTGCGACACTATTCCTGATCGGCGCCGGATACATTGCCGTAACCAACACCCCGCTGGACGCCATCCCGGATCTCAGTGATGTGCAGGTAATTATCAAGACCGATTATCCCGGACAAGCACCGCAGGTAGTGGAGGATCAGGTGACGTATCCCATCACCACGGCAATGATGTCTGTTCCGTACTCAAAGACGGTGCGCGGCTACTCCATGTTCGGAACGTCTTTCGTCTACATCATCTTTGAGGACGGTACCGATATGTACTGGGCGAGAAGCCGGGTGCTGGAGTATCTCAGTTCCCTTTCGGATCGACTCCCGGACGGCGTGACGCCTCAGCTCGGCCCGGACGCCACCGGCGTCGGCTGGGTATACGAGTACTCTGTGGAGAGCGAGCAACATTCATTAGCAGAATTGCGATCTATTCAGGACTGGTTCCTCAGATATGAACTCCTGAGCGTCGATGGGGTGGCGGAAGTTGCCAGCGTCGGCGGCTTCGTGAAGCAGTACCAGGTGGAAGTCGACCCCAACAAGCTGGCGGCGTTCAACATTCCGTTGCGCCACGTGAAAATGCAGATCAAGCAGAGCAACCAGGATGTTGGCGGCCGGGTGCTGGAGATGGGCGAGACCGAGTATATGGTCCGCGGTCTGGGGTATATCAAATCCATTGAGGATATCGAGAAGATTCCCCTTGGCGTGGATGAGAGCGGTACGCCCATCCTGCTGAAGCAGGTGGCGAACGTCCATACCGGGCCGGAACTCCGGCGGGGCATCGCCGAACGGGATGGCGAGGGCGAAGTGGTCGGTGGCATTATCGTGATGCGTTACGGTGAAAACGCGCTGAAAGTCATAGAAGATGTGAAAGAGAAACTGGCGGAGCTGAGGCCCGGGCTCCCGGAGGGTGTGGAGATCCGGCCGATGTATGACCGATCATCGCTCATCCTGGAGGCAGTGGAGAACCTGTATCACAAACTGGGTGAAGAAATGCTGGTGGTTTCGCTCATTATTATCGGGTTCCTCCTGCACCTCAGATCCAGTTTTGTCATTGTTGTTACGCTCCCACTGGGAATCCTGGCGTCGTTTATCGTCATGTATTACCAGGGCATTAACGCGAACATTATGAGCCTGGGAGGTATAGCTATCGCCATCGGGGCGATGGTGGATGCTGCGGTGGTCATGATCGAGAACGCCCACAAGCATCTGGAACGTGAGCAGCCGGAGGACAACGCCGAGCGCTGGCAGCTCATTTTGCGTGCCAGCAAAGAAGTCGGCCCGGCGTTGTTTTATTCGCTTCTGATTATCACCGTGTCCTTTATCCCGGTATTTTCCCTGGAGGCGCAGGAGGGCCGCCTGTTTAAGCCGCTGGCGTTCACCAAAACCTATGCTATGGCGGCTTCTGCGATTCTGGCGGTGACGCTGGTGCCGGTGCTCATGGGCTTTTTTATCCGTGGTAAAATTCGGACGGAAGAGAAGCATCCGGTAAGCCGGGCGCTGCACTGGATGTACGAGCCGCTCCTGAGGGTGGTACTCAGATTCCGGAAAACGACGGTGGCAATTGCAGCTATCTTACTCCTGGTGACGGCCTACCCGGTTTCGCAAATCGGCTCGGAGTTTATGCCGCCCATCAATGAGGGGGATCTGCTGTACATGCCCACGACTCCGCCGGGAATTTCTGTGACCAAGGCCAAGGAACTCCTGCAGCAGACGGACAAGATTATCAAGTCGTTCCCAGAGGTGGAGACCGTCTTTGGAAAGATCGGCCGGGCAGAGACTGCCACCGATCCGGCGCCGCTGACCATGATCGAAACTACTATCATGCTCAAAGACAAGGAACATTGGCGGCCGGGAGTTACCATGGATGACCTAATCCAGCAGCTGGACGACGCCATCCAGTTTCCGGGAGTTACCAACGCCTGGACGATGCCCATCAAAACCCGTATCGATATGTTGGCAACCGGTATCAAAACGCCGGTCGGGATCAAACTGATGGGCGAAAATCTCCAAACCCTCTCCGATATCGGCGAGGAGATCGAGGGAATCCTCCAGGATGTGCCGGGGACGGCCAGCGTCTACTCCGAGCGCGTTACCGGCGGAAACTTCATCGACTTCGAGATCAACCGGGACGAAGCTGCCCGGTACGGTTTGACCGTTGGTGACGTGCAGGACGTGATCAAGTCTGCCATCGGGGGGATGAATGTCGGCAATACGGTCGAGGGACTGGAACGATATCCAATTAACGTACGGTATGGCCGGGAGCTCCGGGATAATCTGACCAAACTCCGGCGAACTCTGGTGCCAACGCCTACCGGAGCACAGATACCCATTAGCCAGGTGGCGGAAATCAAGGTCAAAAAGGGCGCGCCGATGATTAAGAGCGAAAACGCGCGGCGTACCGCCTGGATTTACGTGGATTTGAATACTTCTGATATCGGTGGCTATGTTCAGAAAGCCAGACAAGTAGTGAATGAGAATGTCCAGTTCCCTGAAGGATACAGTCTGGTCTGGAGTGGACAATACGAAAGCATGCAACGGGTGAAAAAGCGCCTGCAGGTCGTCGTACCGGTGACGCTGGTTTTGATATTTTTGCTCTTATATATCCACTTTAAAAATATTACCGAGAGTATTTTAGTAATGATCTCGCTCCCGCTGGCTACGGTAGGCGGATTCTGGCTCATGTGGCTGTTGGGGTACAATTTCAGTATCGCCGTGGGGGTTGGGTTCATTGCGCTCTCCGGGGTGGCGGCCGAACTGGGGGTGGTCATCCTGGTGTACATGAATAACGCGTTGAAGGAGAAGCCGATGTACGAGGGCGCGTACAAGCCATCGGATGTGTTTGACGCGGTCATCGACGGTGCGGTACAGCGTCTCCGGCCGGTGATTATGACGGTGGCTACCACTATCCTCGGACTGGTACCGATTATGTACGGTGCCGGCACCGGTTCCCAGGTGATGAAGCGGATTGTGGCGCCGATGGTCGGTGGATTGTTTACCGCGACCGTGCTGACGCTCTTGGTGATGCCGACGATCTTTTATCTCTGGAAGCGGAATACGGTGGTAAACCTGGCGCTGGAGGAGGAATGAGTGGATGGGGTAATAGGGCTGGGGTTTTTCATCATAATCTTAATCCTAATCTTACTCTTAATCCATTTGTTAGTTGTTCGTGGTTAGTTGTAACAGCAATGATGAATGACTATTAAATCCTTAGTGGAATGAGGAGGAAGCAAAAAGGATAAAGCTTCTAAGGTGCGCAAGAAACGCTAATTGAAGAATACTGCCCGTCGTGCCGGGGAAAATTAAAAACGTGGAAAAAAGAGACTGGATACTGAGGGCACCGGACTTATGACAATGGATTTGAAACGTACCAACTATAGCACATTAAAACATTAACACGATTTCCAACTTTTCCCTCTGAAGGGGTTGAACAACTGGCAATCGGAAGCGAGCAAATTTATGAAAGAAATCAAAGCTTACATACGCACGGAAAAGGTCAACGAGGTCATCGAATCGCTGGAGGAGATGGGACTTACCGGCGTCACCGTCATTGATGTAATGGCGCTCGGCCCTGGACTCATCGATGAATCCAAAGCCAAGTACTCCATGGAATACGTGGAGCGCTATTCCAAAGTGGCCAAACTGGAACTCATCTGCAGCGGTGAAGCCGTTGAGACCATCATTGGAATTATACGGGAGAATGCCTACACTGGCGGGGCGGGCGACGGTCTGATCGCTGTGAGTGACGTGCAGAATGTGGTGAAAATCCGATCCGGACGCGCCGATGAAGAAGCGCTGGATTGTATTGAGTAGCAATAGTTTGGTGAGATAAAAATGCCATCTTTCCTGATAAGATAACGCAAAACGAACCAGAGGAATATTATGTACTGTACACAATGTGGAAACGAGATAAAAAAGCAAAACGCAAAATTTTGTCCCTCCTGTGGAGCGGCCACGAAGGGAAAAGATAAAAAACAAAAGCAGCCGCAGAAAAAATCATCCGGGAAATTGGGCAAAAACGGTATTACAATTCCGATACCTGCCCTTGTCCTTGGAGTGCTGGGAATTATCGTCGTCGGATTTATACTGATGAGCGGCAATGATGCTCCTCAACAGACGATGACCTCCCCGGAACAGCAAGCCCTGAGGGCGGAAGTTATCCAGGTGGCGGAGCAGTTTATGTGTCCCTGCGGCGATTGCAACGACAATCTGGCGGCATGTGACTGTGCGGCGCCTGGTGGAGCGACTGAGGTCAAACGGTTTATCCAAAATGGTCTGGAAGACGGAAAAACTGTCGAGCAAATGGCGGCAGCGGTATCTATGAAGTATCAGGTGTCCGCCGATTAATTGGATTGACCATTGGAATAGTGATTTGTTACACAATTGTGATGATTCAGTGAGGGATTCATAACATACGATTCGTACCATCATTTCAAGAAGATGATGACTAAGAAAAGGAGGAAACAATGAAACGAAGTTTAATCATACTCACTATCTTCAGCCTTGTTTTCGCTGTCCCTCATCTTTACGCCCAACAGATGGAGGACAAAGCCGGGCATTCTCATGAGCAGGCGATGATGCACGACGGGACCGTCGTTATGACTAGCCAGCATCACTTTGAGATTGTGCCGATGACTCACGGTTTGGCCGTGTATGCATACGATTATAATCAGAATCCCATAGAAGTCAAAGATGCCACAGGCGAGGCTATGGTTATACTGAAATCCGGCGAGAAGCATTCGGTTAAACTCAAATCTCATGCAATGATGGAACAGGCATCGATGGAGGACGAATCGGATGATGGAACAATGATGCAAGATGACGCCCAAATGGGCATGAGCGACGAGCAGATGCACAGTGATCAGGCGGAGATGAACAATGATCATATAAGCGACCATTCCGATGAGCAGATGGGGCATGGCGAAGACATGAGGAATTCCATGCTCTGGGGTGAGTTCAACTTTTCGGAACTCGAGGCCAAAAAGGCAAAGGTGTCCGTCTCCATTTCAGGGCTGCCATCGGAGAAAGAGTCGAGTGTTATGTTTCGTGAGACTCTCGACCTGACGAAATTACAAAGTATGGGAGAAGATATACATTCCGGCGCAGGGGAAAGTGAACACGAAGACGATCATATGCATGAAATAGAATAGTATCTTTTAAATAAGGTAGTGCATGAAGAGCCGCCGGTCCAGATCCGGCGGCTCTGAATTTTTTCTGTAAAGTATTATCTCCTTCAATTCACGTTTTGTTGATTTGTATCACACCAAACCACCGAAATAAAATATCCTATTGTTATATTTTTAATGTGACCTTGAAAGTCACCATTATGATTTTTACGCTTTGACCTATCTCAGTACAGGTAAAAAATTCTTACCTGTCTGACGGATGAAAAGATTAAGAAAATCTGGTAGGGGATAATATGTGAGTTCAACCTGGATCCGAGCGTAACGACCAGTGAATCCTCAGGTTTTGCCCCCTTGTCTATCCCGTACCGTTAGGAATAAATAACCAAAATAACGGAGGAAAAGCCTATGAGTGAAGGTGTGAATTTCAAACGATGGTGCAGGGTCCTATCCAACGGATTGGTTGCCGTTCTTTTATCTATTCCATTGGTTATCAATGCCCAGGATATCGATTGGAAAAATTATACTGCAAGTCAACTTACAACCGACTTGGTTGAGACAGAATCAACAATTTGGGTCGGGACGATGGGAGGACTTTTTCAGATTGACAAGGCTTCCGGAAATATCACAGAATATACACATGCCAATTCCGGGTTAGCGGGAAATGCAATTACCGCACTGGCATTAAATTCCTCCGGGACACTCTGGATTGGGACTAATGCATCCGGCTTAATCAAATACGATGGAAGCACCTGGTCGACCTTCGATTCGGGGTCGTCAATGCTGGAAAGTAACGAAATCAATGATGTGGTTGTTGATGCAGGCGACTCGGTTTGGGTTGCTCATTCCAACGGGATTTATATGTATAACGGGAGTGAATGGAAACTATATGAATCACCCGATTATAGTGAGCCGGATAACTATTATACCATAGAAATCACGTCCGATGATACGGCCTATGTGGGATTGGACAACGACGGTATTGCCAAATTTGCTCTAAATTCTCCGTCGAACTGGACGCTTGTGGAAGATAATACGACCATAGATTTTGTGAATGTCGGTGTGCTCTCAACAAATACTGAGGGTCATGTCTGGGCTGGAAACGACTTTGGTGAACTGTTCCACTATGACGGCTCCACCTGGTCAGAACAGACGTCGAATATTCCCTCAACGGACATTGTGACATCTCTGGAAGCAGCAGGTGGAGACAGCGTCTATGTGGGAACGGTTGAAAGCGGATTAGTCACATACGATGGTAGTACCTGGAATACGCATAATGAGTCGAATTCCGATATCCCGGGAAATTCTGTACACGCTATTTTGAAGTCAGGCGGAGCGCTTTACATGGGAACGAATTCGGGAACGGCAAAGCTGGCGAGTGGCACCTGGACGTCCTATGAGACATACAATTCAGGACTACAGCAGACTTCCATGACTGGTGATGTTGCCATCGATGGGAATGGAACCGTCTGGATCGGTACCGGTGAAGAGTCTCAGACCGATGGGTACGGATTGGTGAAATACGATGGCAGCACCTGGGAAATTTTTAATACCTCGAACTCCGGTCTGCCGAATAATACGGTGTTATCGGTAGCTGTTGGACCAAACGGGAACATCTATGCCGGAACTGACGATGGACTCGGCATTTACGACGGTTCGACGTGGGAAGTCTTCGAGGGGTTCGGTTCGCCACTGCCCGAGGATGTCGTTGTGGATATCACGGTGGAATCTGACGGGACGGCATGGATTGTCACCCAGGATTTCGATGGTGGGATCGCGACGTTCGACGGCTCGCAGTGGACTACGTACACCTCCAATAACACGAGCGTCCCACTGGATGATGTGACCTCAATCGATATTGACGGGAACGGTAACGCCTGGATCGGTACCCGGCGCGACGGTGTAATAATGTTTGACGGAACCACCTGGACCCAGTACAGCCCGCAATCCACAAATCTCACCGGGGCTTTGATTCACTCGGTAACGGTTGATCATAATAATATCGTTTGGGCCGGACTGGGATGGGATGATGATTACGGTGCAGGAATTGCCCGGTTTGACGGCAGCTCCTGGACTATCATCGGAGAACAAAACTCCGTGTATCCCGGCGGAATCGTAAACGATATTACCACGGATGCCAGCGGCAGCGTCTGGATTTCCACGCGGACCAACGGACTTATCCGGTTCAGCGGTGGCCAGATTGAACATTATCGTAAGAACAATTCCGGGCTGGCCAGCAATGATGTCCGGGCAGTAGCCTTTGGCGATAATGGTGATAAGTGGATCGTAAATGGTGCCGCCGGAGTCGATCTGATGCAGGGAGGTTCCGCGCCTGTGGCCGAATTTTCCACTACGGGACGTAGCGGTGATGAAGGGACAACAATAACATTTCACAATGAATCCGCTGGCAACCCAACCAGCCTTGAATGGACCTTCCAGGGAGGTTCCCCTGCAACATCAACCGTAAGCAATCCAACAGTGACGTATAGTGCCGCCGGCACATATGATGTAACACTGATTGCCGAAAACACCTATGGGACCGATACGCTGAAACAGACAGGTTTTATCGAGATCTTTAGCGAGAGTTCCGGACCGTCCACAGCGTGGCAGGTCTACAAGAACAGTGAAGTGGTTTACGATTTGGCCAAAGAAGGCGATTCTCTCTGGGTTGCCACCAATGGCGGTTTGGTGCTCGTGAACGAAAAAACGGATGAAGTGAACCTGATGAACCAGGGGAACACCGGCGTCCATCTGGGGAACGTGCTGTCAGTTGCTATCGATTCCCAGGGAAATAAGTGGCTGGGAACATCAAATAACGGGCTTGTGAGGTATAGCAACGGTAATTGGGCCATTTTTAACAGTGAATCCGGCGACCTCCACTATGATCAGGTGACTGCTGTCTCAGTGGACAGCGAGGATAATATATGGTTCGTTTCCGGCTCGTACTCCCTGTTAAGTAGCGCGAACGGGGGATTAGCTCGATATGACGGTTCGGAATTTACGAACTATACTATGTCGGAAAATGACGGAGCCAGCTTTCCGCCGGATAGGGTAAATGCCCTCTCAGTTGATCAGGGAGGGAATATCTGGGTCGGATTTGAAGCCAGTGGGTTATTCAAATTTGACGGCGCTGATTTCACCGAGTATACCAGTGATAATTCGGACCTGCCCGCCAATCAAATTGATGCGATTAATGTCGACGGATCGGGTACTCTCTGGATTGGAGCCGGAGGACTATCTGCCGGACTTATACAGTATGATGGCAGCGAGTTTACGGTGTACGATGAAGATAACTCCGACATCCCGGATGACTGGGTCCAGGCCATCGACTTCGACAGCGAGGGCAATGTTTGGGCCGGGACACAGGCCAGAGGTTTGGTCCATTTCGATGGAGCCGGATTCTCAGTCTACAATGAGGATAATTCCGGAATTCTCAGTGATAATGTGAGTGCCGTTCTGGTTGACGAGTCCGGGCAGACCTGGGTAGGGACAAAAATTCAGCCCACATTTGGTGAATTGGATGGAAAGCCGGGCCTTGTTCGAAAATCCGGATCACAGTGGACAGATTTGGACCTTTCAAAGACAGGACTCCCATCGAATTCTACTGCGGATATTCTCCACGCCTCTGACGGAAAAGTCTGGATTGGCGTGAATTCCAGTTCCGGATTTTTCGGTTCGCCGTTTCGCGGCGGATTGGTCGAATATGACTATAGTAAATGGAATCTGTACAATAAAAGCGAAAGCGGCATTGAAATAGAGGCGATCGACGTGCTAGAGGAGGACGCCTCCGGCAATATCTGGATGGCCCAAAGTACGCGTGATGATGGTGTCTACCGGTATGACGGGACTGTCTGGACGAATTTCAACACCTCTAATTCAGCGCTGGAAAGTGCTAATATTAACGATATTGAGGCCAGTGCGGACGGCTCTGTCTGGATTGCCACCGATATCGGGCTGGCAAGCGCCCGGGATACGATAAAATCGGTGATGACTACCGGCAATTCTGATCTGCCTGGGGATGAAGTAACCTCGGTTGCCCTCGATAAAAATGGAAAAGTTTGGATAGGAACCTATGGAAACGGTCTGGCTTCTTATGATACGACTTCGGCAACGTGGACGAATTACGATGACCCGCTTCTGGATGACAGAGTCGGAGAGATACTTGTAACATCAGAAAATGATATCATTGTATATTTCGGAGGTGGATTTTCAGCCGGGACACTTGCTCGGTTTGACGGCAGCACTTGGACCGACTTTACACCGGACCTGACAGGTGAAACCATAACATCGCTTGATGAAGATTTGCAGGGGAATATCTGGGTCGGTTTCGACCTCAACTTTGATGGAATTGCCGGCGTCGGTATGTACGACGGATCGGAATGGACTGAATACAACTCGCTGAACTCCAACTATCCGGGATCAGCAGTCGAGGGATTGTCTGTCGCATCCAACGGAGACATCTGGCTGGCAACTAATGCTAACGGTGTCGTGGTATTTCGCGGCCCTGATGCAATCACCGCTATTGAACCGGAGAATGGTAACTCCAATCTCCCGGATCGGTACACACTGTCTCAGAACTATCCGAATCCGTTCAACCCGGCAACCACAATTCAATTCGGACTACCGGAAGCATCGAATGTCCGGCTGGAAGTTTATAATCTGCTGGGACAGCGAGTAACAACGCTTATTAATAAGCAATTAGATGCCGGGTATCACACGATCCGGTGGAATGCCTCGGAATACTCCAGCGGTGTGTACTTTTACAGAATCCGGACGGGTGAATTCACCCAGGTACACAAGATGGTTCTTGTGAAATAGTTACATTAAAATGTCTGAATAATTACCCCGGCTGCGAAACCATTTGCAGCCGGGGTTTTATATTTATGTTTCATTAATTGCATGTTGATGTTCATAAATCCTTGATTGTTCTCATCTTGCAAGAAAGAGAGATGCCTCGTACTTTCTTGTTGTCATCAGATTTATTGCATTTCAATCCATTGATGAAATATTGGAGGCCTTATGGAGAAGGCGACAGAGGGTAATAGAGGTTACCTTAATAACTCCCGCCGGCGATTCCTGTTGTATCTATGGATCGGTGCGCAATCGATTTTGGCGGCGCTGTTGATCATACCGGGAATTCGATATTTGCTACAGCCCTTATATGAAAAAATTCAGTCTCAGCGAATCCAACTCGGCGACCTGCGCGCCATTCCGGAAGGCGAACCAACCCAGGTTGAGTATTCCGTCGTGCAGCAGGCAGGATACCAGGTTCAGGAGGAACAGGAGTTTGTTTATGTGTTGCGGCAAGGAAAAAACGTGAATGTGTTTTCACCGATATGTACTCATATGGGATGTAACGTCGCCTGGAACAGAGAAGCCTCGGAGTTTCAGTGTCCGTGTCACGGGGGAAAATTCAACAGGGAAGGTGAAGTCATCGCCGGACCACCGCCGAAGCCGCTGCGTCAGTTTTCCACAGAAATCGAAGAGGGAAGTCTCTGGATTACACCCGGGGAGGACCAGGCATGAACAGACGAAATGGGAGTCCCCTCTGGAGCGCGATAAAAAGTTTTCTCTACGAGCCTCAGCCGAAAGGGGTTGGCTGGCAGAATATTTTCGGTTCTTCGCTCGTGTGGCTCTTTTTTATTCAGGTAATAACCGGTCTGTTGCTAGCAATATATTATTCTCCGACACCGGAAACCGCATTGGCCAGTATCCGGTATATTGAGGAGCAGGTTGCTTTTGGGGGATTTCTGCGCGGCGTCCATCACTGGGCGGCTTCGGCGTTTGTGATTTTACTGGGATTGCACCTGCTTCGAACATTTTTATCCGGCGCCTACAAAAAGCCGCGTCACTGGACATGGATTGCCGGGGTTATCCTAATGACCCTCGTGTTAGGGATGGCGTTTACCGGTTATCTGCTGCCCTGGGATATGAAGGGCTATTTTGCCACCAAGGTCGGCATCGAAGTGGGGGCACTCGTCCCGGTTGTTGGCGACCTGGTAAAAAAGTTACTACAGGGCGGTACCGAAATGGGTATCAAGACCCTGAATCGATTTTACATCTGGCACATACTATGGATTCCCATTGGAATTGCCCTCATCATGGGGATTCATGTCTATCTGGTGGTGACCAGGGGCATCACCCCGCCGGGGAAGCGGATGGATGAATCACCGGAGACTACGGATCCATTCTTTCCGAACCAGGCATGGAAGGACTTTACCGGAATGGCAGTGGTCACACTTGCCCTCATCGGTATGTCAATTTTGTTTGGTGCGTCAGTCGGGGAACCGGTGGATCCGAATACAACAACCTTCGTTCCGCGGCCAGAATGGTATTTTTTCCCGCTCTATCAACTCCTGAAAATCTTTGAAGGGCAACTGGAAATCATCGGTGGAGTCGTACTTCCTGGATTGCTCATCATTGGAATGCTGTTGTTGCCGTTCCTGGATAGAAACAAGGAACGCCGGCTCAAACACAGACCGTTAGCCACGGGACTCGGTATTATTGTACCGGTTTCAGTGGTTGCATTAACGATATGGGGCTGGCAGAGCGGGCAATCGCTGGAAAGTCAATTTGCGCGGGAATCAGCGGAGTCTGACTGGTACACAGTGGCTCGATCACCTAACGAAGATCTCGTGGATGCCGGACTGTATGAGGCGTACCTGCCGATGCGGTGCGGTACCTGTCACGATCAGGATCCAAAGGGGACCAATATTCCGCCAAGTCTCTACGGCGCCGGCGATCGATATCAGAGGACCTGGCTTGAGGAGTATATGCTGGAGCCGCATGATCGCCGGTATGAAGAAAAGGGGGTACGACCGACAATCCGTATGCCGGATTACCGCTTGACTCGGGCAGAATCGGAGCGCCTGGCGGCCTTCCTGAGTCAGGAAACGGGTGAGGATTCACTTGTTCCGAACGAGGTGGACTGGACGGTGCGCGACACGGCAATGATTACAAAAGGCAAGCAGTTGTATGGGGAATACCAGTGCGGAAGTTGTCATGTGATCGATGGTGAAGGCGGGGAGATCGGCCCGGCACTTGATGGGGTTGGTGATCGACTCAAACCTGACTGGATGTATACGTTTATTGGCGATGCAAGACGGCTGATCCCGGACACGCCAATGAAAAATTATGATCTCTGGAAGGAGGAACGGGAGGCACTGACGTATTACCTGCTCTCGCTCCGGGACTCCGGGGAATAAACGGTGCCCAATGGCAAAGACAGCACATCAACAATCGGTCGTCGAATATTACGAATCGAATCACAACTGGCTACGAAGGACAGGCCGCCGTTCCGAAACCGGGGCTATGCACAGGGAAGTATGGGGGCCGGAAGTCACCAATCGCCGGGAAGCATTGAATTACATAAACCAGCTCATCGCCGAAGATATCGTTGCATATTTATCATGGTCGCCTGACGAGACTAATGTACTGGATGTCGGGTGTGGTATCGGCGGAACCTGCGTGTATTTTGCGAAACATTCCGGGATGCATACTACCGGTATCACTTTAAGTCATCAGCAGTTAGCTGATGCAAACCGGTTGGCAGCAGAGAATAATATCAGCGAACGATGTGATTTTCATCGATGTGATTTTTTAACTTTCTCCAGGAATGAACACTACGAAGTTGCTACGGCCATTGAATCTTTTGTTCACATGCAAAGCGCAAAACTTTTCTTCGAAAAACTTACAGACTACCTAGTAGCTGGGGGGCTGTTAATAATTTGTGATGACCTGCGAACGAGTGAACCAGGGAGTAATCTCGCCGCCGACAAATGGCTTCGACGTTTCCGGGACGGGTGGCACCTCGGACAGTTGCCAACGGTTCATACTGTGACCGATATCGCTGGGGAATACGGATTTGATTTGTTAGAAAACAGAGATCTTACACCATATCTACAGAGTGATTCTCTGATTTGGCAACTGTTGGATGGTTTAGCATACTTAATACCGGTCCAACATCCGTTTCTGGACAGCCGCCGGGGGAATGTTGCCCACCGAATTACGCTGAGTCGTGAGTGGGTACAATATCGGTATCTGGTTTTCCGGCGATCAGTCTGAATTTCGTGGAATCTGTACCTGGTTAGAGGTCAAATGAACTTTATCTTCGACCTGAGCAGCCTGGAGCGTCTTTTCGTATTCCGGCTGAATCATCGAGATGTCAATAGCCGCGATAGAGTTTTCCAGAACGGTATCAATATTCCCATCCATGTCCTTATCCGTGGCCAAAATAAAACCATCAGCCGAAACAATTCTGAAGATAATACTGTGACTTCGATCCGGCTTGCCATTGGTGATAAGGTAGTAGCCGGTTCCATCGGGGTCGATCCGGGAATAAAGGGTTTGGGAGGGTTCTTTCTGGAAAGCATGCCCGGAGACAATCGCTTCCGTCAGACCGATATCATAGATTCGTTGGGCTTCATCCAGCGTTTGGGAGCCTCGTTTTACCACGTCAATCGTTCTGTCTTGTTGATAATCCACCGCAACTAATTCCCTTGCCGGTACCCGGAGAATGTTGTACGGCTGACCGGATTCATCTGTATCGTTGACTGAAACGATTTTTGCTGAATCCCCGAGGTAATCAAAAGTAAATTCGCCCCCACCGGCATCATCTCGAAAGAGATTCATGCTGCAGCCTGCCATTAAGAGGAACAATAATCCAAAAAGGGGTACTCGGTTGATACGCTGCATAAGTTCCTCCTTAAAATTATTGGTTTATGAAAGGCCTGGGAGTGCTTCGCGCCGCTGAAAGAGATAAAACAATAAGAACTGAATGAATCGATCAAATCTCCCGGATTTTCCTCTCATAAATAATGGTACTGTGAGAAAGGGCATTTGTCAAGGGACAGGATGCGGAATTGGGATAAGATTGGAAATAATTTGCACCCAGAAAAGGGAGATGCAATCACTTATTCGAAGACAATTGTTTTTCGGCCGCGCACCAACACTTCATGGGAAAAATGGTGTTGCAGCGCCCGGGCAAGGACCATACGCTCGAGATCCCGCCCCTTTTGTTTGAGATCCTGCAACGTATCCCGGTGCGTAATCTTGATAATATCCTGTTCGATGATCGGCCCCTCGTCTAAATCTTCGGTGACATAGTGGCTGGTCGCTCCGATGATTTTGACCCCCCGGGTGTAGGCTTGCCGATACGGATTAGCACCCCGGAACGCCGGCAGAAACGAGTGATGGATATTAATAATCCGGTTCGGATAGGCATTCACGAATTGCGGTGAGAGGATCTGCATATACCGGGCAAGGACAATGGTATCGATATCATTATCCTGCAAGATTTCGATTTCCCGCCTTTCTTGGTCTTCCTTGTTCTCTTTAGTGATAGGAAAATGGTAATACGGGATACCATACTGTTCCGCCAATGGGCGCAGATCATCATGGTTGGAAATAATTACCGGGATTTCGATATTAAATTCCCCGATACTATGTCGCCACAGGATCTCATAGAGGCAATGGTCGTATTTCGAAACAAATATAGCAACCCGCATTTTCCTGTGTAAAAATTTAATCTCCCAGGTGGCATCAATTGATTGTGCCAGAGATTGAATGGCAGATCGGAGTTCCTCGGTTGGAATTTGAAAGGCTTCCAATTCCCAGGAGACCCGGATGGAGAACACTTCTTCCTCGGGATCAACATGTTCATCCAGATCCAGAATATTCCCGCCATTTTCATAAATGAATTGGGAAATGCGTGCGACGAGGCCTCTCTGATCCGGGCAGGAGAGCAGGAGTACAGCGACGGGGTCCATTATTTATCCAGTGATGTTAGCGTTTGCATGGTACAAACCGATTTAGTTTAATGTAATATATTCATCCCGGTTTCGTTCTCCAAACTTTGTATTGACAAGGTAGGTTACCAGAGCGCAAACGAATAAAAGGAGGTTGTCATGGGAGAAGCAAAGGCTGGGGCACAGTCCGGAACCACAGCCGTCAGTATGGTCGGACCGCTGTGGTGGATCGGCTGGTTTATTGTCGATTGTGCCTAGGAGGGACGGGAATCGCTCAGGCGACTCGTCCGAACCTGTCCCGGTTATGCGGCTCATCGAAGTCCAGGTCAGGACCCACTGCAACCAGCTGCGTCGGATTCAGCCAATAATGACTTTCATAGTAATGTCGTTTGCAGTGATCCAGGCTGCACGTCTCCGCCACATTTTTGTATTGATACAACTCCTTCGCGAAATTCCAGAGATTCGGATACTCGATGATTTTCCGGACGTTGCACTTGAAGTGGGTGTGGTATACCGAATCGAACCGGAAGAGTGTGGTGAACATGCACCAGTCTGCTTCCGTCATCCTGTCGCCGCAGAGATACCGCTGTTCGCTCAGAACCCCTTCCCAATAATCCAATGCCTCAAATAACTGGTTCACTGCGCGCTCGTGCACTGCCTGAGTTCCGGCGAATCCGGCACGGTATACACCATTGTTGATCGGCTCGTAGATCGCCTCAATTGTTTCGTCAATCTGATCCTGCAATCCCCTGGGGTAAAAATTCTCATCCGTAGTGGCGAGCCTGTCGAATGCGAGATCGAACATCCGCATAATTTCACTGGATTCGTTATTGACAATGGTATTGGTTTTGGTATCCCAGAGGGTTGGGACCGTCACCCGTCCGGTAAACTCCGAATCGGCCATCTGGTACAGCTCCCGCAGATATTGTTTTCCATGGATGGGATCAGGGTATTTGTCGGAGAATTCCCAGCCGTCGTCGATCCGCACCGGTTCGACAATGGACATGGAAATCACATCCTGCAATCCCTTAAGACGCCGCAGGATAGCTGTCCGGTGCGCCCAGGGACACGCTCTGGAAATATATAAATGGTACCGATTCGCTTCCGCCGGATACTCCGCCTCCGGTTCATCCTGAACCCACTTCCGAAAAACAGAGGCCTGCCGGTTAAATTCCCCGGACTTCTCGTCCGATAACAATGCATTCCTGGTTGTCCATTCGCCGTTAATCAGTTGTCCCATAGTAAACCACCTATTTCTCTGTTGATATCCAATTTGATAAAAGCTCGCAATAGTTGACGAGAATTCCAATTACCCAGGTGTGAACAGCTATACCACTTCATTGGGGGAGTTTTACTCTGACAAATTATCAATTCTTTCCAAAAATCCCTGATGACTCTGAAAATCTTTCAGAGGATCTGACTAATTTTCCCCGAATCCTTACCAGGAACAGATTTTGAATTTTTTTTGCATAAAGGAATTGGTTCGAAAAATGGATGTAACATAACAGGTAAGGAGGAATTAATTATGAAGCGTGGAAATCTTAAAATTATGAAGCATATCCTGTATTCTGTGGGAATTTTCCTGGTACTCGCCGTATTCGGTTTAGTTCAATCTTGCGGAAATAATACGGCACAATCGGATACTATGAATAAACAACCAGCTGATGCAAAAATCACTGAGGCGGTAAAGAATACCATGCGGAACGCCCGGGGGATCGTTTCTCCTGAAAATATCCGGGTGAAAACAGATTCAGGTATCGTGACCTTTTCCGGGCAGATAGATAATCTGCTGGCTAAGGATCGGGCAAGCCGGTTAGCAGAGCAGGTCAAAGGCGTTCGGGCGGTAATCAATAACCTGATAGTAAATTCCGACCGTCCCGACGCGAAGATTCGAAGCGATGTGGCGATGGCGCTTGACTCCGATCCGGCGACCGAAGATCTATCGCTGGAAACCAAGGTGAATAATGGGAAAGTAACCCTGGCTGGTCATGTCGATAGTTGGCAGGAGCACGAGCTGGCCGAGACAGTTGTGAAGGGCATCAGGGGTGTGACCGAAATTGAAAATAATATCAACGTCAACTTTGATCTGCAGCGTCCTGATTCGGAGATCAAACCCGAGGTGGAATCTGCGTTACGCTGGGATACCCGCATTGACGCCGGCAGCATTGGGGTTTCGGTGGAAAATAATTTGGTAAGATTAACTGGTACCGTTGGCAGCGCACACGAAAAGCGACTGGCGAAACAAAAGGCCTATGTAGCCGGTGCAAGTTTTGTCGATGCCAGCAGTCTGGAGGTTAAATCATGGCAGCGCGCCGAAATGATTCAGGATAAAGGGAAATCTTTAAAGGATTCGGAGATCACATCGGCCATTGTTGAGGCCCTAAAGATGGACCCGCGTGTAAATGCCAGGAGTATTAGTGTGAGCGTGGTTGACGGCAAAGTGACGCTCACGGGGTCTGTGGACAACATGAAAGCGAAACGGTCTGCGGCACAGGATGCCAAGAATACCCGCGGCGTAAGTTACCTAACGAATAACATCAACGTCGGGCCAGTTAAGTCCATAGCCGACAGTAAATTAGAACAGCAAATTCAGCAGGCCATTAGCCGTGATCCTTTCACGACAACCAAGGCAATTCGTGTGGTGGTAAATGATGGGCATGTAACGCTGAACGGTACGGCTGAATCGTACTTTGCCAAGTGGCAAATCGGCAATATCGTCAGTAAGATAAACGGTGTAGTTACTATGGATAATAATATTTCGGTACCGTATGAACAGCAATCATCGCAGCAGGCATTCGCCGACTGGGATCCGGTGGGCACTGATTTTGATTATACGCCGAAGGATTATCAGGCTATACAATTAAAAGACGCCATTCGGTATCAATTCGAATGGTCCTCGTACCTGACGGAAAGCGATATTCATGTTTCCGTGAATGATGGCGTTGTTACCCTGAGCGGTACGGTGAATACCCCGTATGAGAAAAATCAGGCGACCCAGGAAACTTATGAAGCCGGCGCCGACAGCGTCGTAAATAAAATCGAGGTAGAATACCTGCCCCAATTATAACACACTTGAAGTTTTAACCACTGGTCCCGGGGAATTTTCCCGGGACCAGTTTCCTGGTTGGTGTAATCTCTTCATGGGGTGGGATATTGTGATCCATACATTTGGAATTGTCAATTCCGAGAAGTACAATCAATTATAATTGTGGGGCGGAACGAAAAAAGGAAGGACAGAGAGAATGAAAAAAATACTGGTTTTCGCTACAGTACTGATGATTGGATTGGGGGGAACTCAATTACAGGCGGCCACCGGAGGAAATGTTGGTATCGGCGCCCGCCTCGGAGCACCAACAGGCCTGAGCGTAAAAATATGGAAACAGCCGAGCCGGTCGATGAACTTCGCCGCGGCTTGGGACTTAGGTCAAAACGGCTCAATGATATTACAAGCGGATTACGTCTTTTACGACTATGATCTCCTGGGGATCTCATTTGACGGCGGTTCGGTGCCGCTTTACTACGGTGTTGGGCTTCAGGCCAGAATTGCCGATCAGGGGGGACTCGGTATCCGTATCCCGGTTGGTCTGGACTTTAATTTCAACGATAAGCCACTCGATTTTTTCTTTGAACTCGCTCCAACGCTGAATCTGATTCCCGCTACGGATTTTGAACTCTCCGGAGGAATTGGAGCACACTACTACTTCTAGGGAAGTAAGCATTCCGTATGATATAAAATGAACGGAGCTCTCCGCTTGGAATATTCTTATCAAACGAGCGGAACTCCGTTCATTCCTGTATCGAAAAAACTTATCTCCCCTTTCATTTATACATTGTATTCCAGATGAATGCTTTCGTTACATTCTATCCCGATATAGCAAGAGTTGTGCATATTTTGTCATAATTTGCTGGATATTTCCAAAGATTTATGAGACATTGCCTTCACTCAGCGTTCCATTTTTTAATAATTGGACAAGTTGTGTATGTACGGTGACTTGAATGGGATTGTAGTTTGTCCATTATGAGAATGCCCCCTTTCTATAAGAAATATTATTTAAAGCCAGGGAATTTTTGGCAATTTTTTCAGTTGAGTCTTCCCCTTGAGTTAACTGTAATAAAATTTTCCCATAAAGAATCAAACTAAAATCATCAGGGACTGAGCCATGGGGATTTTCCGATGAACACAGAAATCGCTCAAAAATCGAAAGAGAGCCTTGAACGCAAGCTTTTGGCGCTGAAACGTGAATTTCAACACTTTAAATACCACTTGCCAGGTGCCGTTGTAGAGGTTCGTCTGGATATTGAAAACCCGAAAGTCCTCTTCATCAACCGGATAGCAGAATTCGTGTTAGGCTTTAAACAACAGGATGTGGAAGAGGGATTATCGTTCTGGCATATGGTGGCCAGCGAGAAGGAATCGAAGCGTATTTTACAACTTAGTATTGAGTACTTCGGAGAGAGCATTTTTCAGGAGAAACCTTACGACCGGGTGAAAAAGCAGGAACTGTTCGAATTGCATCTTCAGAGAAAAAATGGGGATAAATTTATGGCCGAGGCGCAGACCTCGGTACGCATGGATGAAAACCGGATCCCGCACACCATCGTAGTGGTCTTACGGGATATCACCAAACGGAAGATACTGGAACGAGATCGCGAAAATTTGATCGAGGAATTGCAGGAGGCGAACCGGATAATCCAACTGCTGCAAAATGATATGGAACTCTGCGAATCCTGTCACCGAATTAAGGCAGGGGAGGACTTGTGGCAAACCCCGGAAGAATACCTGAGAATGAACACCACGGGTGACCTGAGTCTTTCGCTCTGCCCCGATTGTCAATCCGATTAGCATTCCCTAAAATATTCCATATATTGGGTGTTCCTTCTTTTATTATGTTCTTGAATTAGTATCCAAGCGACCTCCACATCAGTGTACCTCTGTTCTCTTCGGAATTTGCTATCATTAAACAAGCAACTGTGTAGTTTCCTCGGTACCAGAGTAGCCCATTATCATAAGGATCCATTTTCTCGTTAATTTGAAAAATTCGGTTCTGAATAGTAACCTTTTATAAATAACTGATATCGATTTTAACAAAGTTGTGACGACGGGAGGTACGGTATGAGAGCGATGGTAATCACCGATTTTGGCGATACTGATGTCTTCGAAGAACAGGACTGGGAAAAGCCGACACCGGGTCCAACCGAACTATTGGTAAAAGTTCACGCAACATCTATTAATCCGGTGGACTTTAAGATCCGTCAGGCGGGATCCTGGGCAGGCGTGGAACCGCCGGCAATCATCGGATACGATGTGTCCGGGGTGGTAGAAGGTATCGGTGATGGTGTAAAGGATTTTGAACCGGGTGACGAGGTATTTTATACCCCGGAAATTTTCAAGGGTCAGGGAAGTTACGCTGAATATCACGTGGCGGATGAATCAATTGTGGCAAAAAAACCAAAGAATATTTCACATGAAGAGGCCGCGACGATCCCTCTGGCCGGTGCCACGGCCTATGATGCGATGATCACCCGTGGGATCGTTGAGGCCGGAGATACGGTTCTCATCCACGGTGCCGGGGGTGTCGGAGCCCTCGCAACCCAGATTGCCGTGGCAGCAGGGGCCCGCGTTATAACCGTCTGCAGCGACTATATGGAAGAGACGGTTACAGAATATGGCGCGGAGCCGATCAACTACAAGACGGATAATTTTGTTGAAATCGTGCATGAAAAGACCGATGGCGACGGTGTTGACCTTGTCTTTGATACTGTGGGTGGGAACACGATGACACAGAGCATCGATGTAACAAAATCTCATGGCCGGATGGTTAATATCGTCGGCACCAATACCGATCTCAGCAGGGCGAATTTTCCGAATATAACGGTACACTTTCTATTCATCGAACGGGAACGCTATAAGCTGGATCGACTCCGCACCCTGATTGAGCGCGAACAGCTGAAGCCGTTGGTAGACTCTGTGATGGAACTACAGGATGTCTCAGAAGCCCATCGGAGACTTGAGAAGGGCGGCGTGAAAGGGAAAATTGCGTTGAAGGTATAGCGAAATATGGATAAGGTATTGTGTATAAAGTCCGGGAAGGAAAAACAGAAGGAAAAAGAGAAGAGACTGAATATACGAGGTCCAATATCGAATGTTGAAGTACGATCAGGCTGATTACTGGAGACGGTGTGTACCGCACTATAACACGTTGTTACCCAACACCTGAACACTTTAACACTCATCCTAAACTGGGAGGGTAGTGATGTCTATTAAAATAGTAAGTTCCGCATTCGAACAGGAGGGGATGATTCCAAAGAAGTATACCTGCGACGGTGCCGACGTCAGTCCGCCACTCGAATGGTCCGGAGTTCCGGATGCTGCTGAGTCGATCGTCTTGATTGCTGATGATCCGGATGCGCCGGGTAAAACCTGGGTACACTGGGTGCTCTTCAATCTGCCTGTGGAAGTAACTTCTCTGGGAGAAGGTGTTCCCAAAGAAGCGACGCTGAAAAATGGTGCTATTCAAGGTATTACTGATTTCGGCAGCAATGGCTACGGTGGTCCATGTCCTCCGGGTGGTATTCACCGGTATTTCTTTAAGGTGTATGCCCTCGACAACACCTTGGATCTCGACAGTACCGCCAGAAAAGCCGACGTGATAAACACTATGGATGGCAACGTTCTGGCCAAGGGCGAGCTGATGGGAAAATACGAACGGCAATGATAGGAAGGCGGAGACCGGAATCCTGCTCTTCAGGTGGGTGTAGGTTTTTAACTCTAACACCTGAACACTATAACACTGTCTAACGATAGTTTCCCTTGCATATAAATACAAAAATGCCGTAAATAGGGAGGTCTCAGTTTTCACTCTGCCAATTGCCGGATAAAATAATGTATAAGTGGTGTGTATTTTTCACGTGTTGTCTTTTATGGCATGGAATCTGTCCGGGCGCTGAAAAGGATTTCCGCATCCTCTTTACCAGCAATTGCAATGGAGAAATTGAATACTGCCAATGTCCAGAAAAACAATACGGCGCGTTGGACCGGCGGGCGCAATTTATCACCCAATACGTGACGAAGCATCCGGATGCGATCATCTTAGACAACGGTGACAATTTCCTGTACTATACGACACCTGAACAAGCGGAACTCATAAATAAGATATTTCAGCTCATCCCATATGATGTGACTAATGTGGGGGACCAGGATTTGGCGTTTGGTGGTGAGGCGTTTATTGCATCGCTAAAAATGACCAGACAGCCGAGAGTCCTTACCCGGGGAGACACAAAGATTTCTGTGCTCCGGATATTGCATCCGGCCACAACCAGGTTTTACCCGGACGGACGATTCCCGAATGTGGAATTGCCGGAGCCGGATTCTGTGATCGGGCAATGGTGTGCAAAGGAAAGAAAATCTGGCAAACTTCTGATACTGTTATCACACTCAGGTTACGAGCAGGATACCGTGTATGCGTCCGCATTTCCGGAAATTGACCTGATCGTAGGAGGCCATTCGCAGACGGTGATTGACACTCTGAATTTCATCCGTGGAGTGGCAGTTCAGCAGGCTGGTGGGAACGGAGAATATGTTGGAGAGATTCGATTTTCCAGTAATAGCTCTCATTATATCCCTTCGTTTTACCGACTTCATCCCATGGAACAGTCCATCCCGGCACATCCCCGGGTGCAATCCTGGCTGAATGATTATCATGAGCGCAACCCAAAGCAAACCAGGTGATTTTCCAATGATATATTCCCGGATACTGATAGCACTTTTGCTCCTTTTTACAATTCCAATGCATGTTGACGGGCAGGTGGACAGTACTGTCCAGGTGGAAACCTCTACAACTATTGACTCTGTGATCGGAACAGCGGCGCCCACCTTTTTTCTGAAGTCGCTCGAGGGGGATCCGTTTTTTCTCAGCCGGTACGTCGGGGAAGATGCCCGTGAGCGATTACAGAAGCCGCTCGTGTTCAGTTTTTTTGCCTCGTGGTGTATCCCATGTCGGGCAGAAATACCAAAATTGCACGATATCCAGGGGGAGTTTCCTCAGGTCGGAATCATGCTCGTCAATGTTGCGGAAAAGCCAGATACGGTCTCCAGATTTGTGACAAAAATGGGGTTTGATCTCCCGGTTCTGCTCGATCCCTATAGTGTCGTTGCGAAAAAATACAAAGTGGTGAATAAGCAAAATATGGCGCGGCTCCCGGCAACCGTCATCATCGATGAGGCCGGTCTTATCCGCTATTTCCACCAGGGATACCAAAAGGGGGATGAGGAGAAGGTGCGGGAGGTGTTGGGAGATATTACCTCCGGGGAAGAGTAATTGGAGATGAAGGATATATGAGAAAAAGCATTACGTACTGCGTATTGCGTATCTGGGAGCGGGAGACTGGAGAACGGAAAAAATAGGTGCCTAACAATAACACGATAACACTTTAACACGCTTTTCAACCTGCCCCGAAGGGATCCCTTTGGGAAACACCTGAACACTCTAACACTATCACCCTGTCCTACCCCTGAGCCGTTGACATTCATACCGGTGCTCTCTAACTTCGTTTTACATTTCTGAGATTAAACGGGAGGGCACTCGCTACCATGGGGATGACGATGACTCAAAAAACGCTGGCGCACGCTGCCGGCGTAGATGCTGTTGAACCGGGAGAAGTAATTTTCCCGGAGATTAATCTGGCTGCAGGCTCGGACAATGCCATCCCACAGGCCAGCCGGGTCTTGGAAGATCTTGATTCCAAACAGGTGTTTAATCCGGAGAAAGTGGCTGTCGCCAGCGATCATTTTCATTTAAATAACAGTCGAACCGCCCTTCAACGTAATTCGACCGTCAGCCGATTTGCTTCCAAATTTAAAATAGCGAAACATGACCTGCCAGGCCGCGGCGGCGTGGCGCATATCCATAACAGTGATTCCGGCCGCGTGATTCCCGGCGATGTGGTTGTCGCTGCCGATTCCCACGCGTGTGCCTACGGTGCGCTCGGCGCCTTTGGGATGCCGGTCGGTGGCACCGATCTGGCCATGGCGATGACTCTCGGAAAACTCTGGATACAAATACCGGGTGCGATCAGGGTTACCTTTACCGGCGAGCCGAGTCAGCTGGTGACCGGTAAAGATCTGGGGCTGATGATGCTCCGTGAACTGGGGCCGACTGGAGCGTTGGGCAAGTCCATCGAATTTGCCGGCGAATCGCTGGAAGTATTTCCCATCGGTGACCGTTTTATTCTCGCCGATATGGCCTTCGAGTGCGGAGCCATTAACGGAATGATGGTGCCTCACGGTAAGGCGCTGGAATACCTCGGCGACAAGGCCGAGCGGGAAGCCCAGTATTTCATGGCAGACGATGACGCAGAATATGAAGACTCAATCGAGATTAACGCAGAGGAACTGGAACCACTCATTGCCGATGTTGAACGGCCTGGCACCGTGTTCGGTGTGTCGGCACTGGAAAAGTCTGTGCCGGTGGATCAGGTAGTCATCGGCGGCTGCGGCGGCGCCCAGGTCGAGGATTTGTATCTGGCGGCGAAGGTGATGAAGTATCGCCAAATTGACGAAAACGTCCGGCTGCTTATTATCCCGGGCTCAGTGGAAACCTACCGCCGGTTAATCAACGAGGGGCTGGCAAGCATCTTTACCGAACTGGGGGCATCCATTTGGGCGCCGACCTGCGGGCCGTGCCCGGACACCGCCATCGCTGAACTGGCGCCTGGTGAGACCGGTGTTGTCACCACCCGAGGCCGATCGTACCAGAACGGGTCCCAGGTTTACTCCGCCAGCGTGGCGGTGGCAGCCGCCTCGGCCGTCACCGGTCACCTGACCGACCCGCGCGATCTGATAGGCGAAATTGAAACACCAACTCCAGGAGCAGACAGTGAATTCCAGTGAAAAGATTGATTTAACCCGTGCCATCTTCGACTACCTCCCGGTACAGGAGTTTCTGGATGCCAATCCGGAATTCTCCGAGCGTAAAGTGTCGGAAGTCCGGGACGAAATCCTGGACTGGCTCCAGGAGCAGGCTGTGGACGGTTCCAATGATGAAGTCCGCTCATTTTCACTGTTCGTGGATGGCGCGTCCCAGCCACAAAGGAAACAGGCGGCTATCGGCGGCGTCCTCTACCTGAATGATTCCGAAATCGAAAATTTCAGCGAGAACATCGGTGAGGCGACCAATAACGAGGCGGAGTATCGTGCCATGTTATTCGGCATCGAGATGCTCGAAAAATATGAGCCGGACAAAGTATTCATCTATGCGGATAGCGAATTGGTTGTGAAGCAGCTCAACGGTGAATACCAGGTGAAGAACGATCGTATGAAAAAACTGTACGGCAAGGTAATGAATGCATTGCAGATTTTTCCACACTATTCCATCGAGCATGTGCCCAGAGAAAGAAACAAGCGGGCGGATCAACTCTCGAAACAGGGAATTCTAAAAGGGGAATCCGATTGATGGCTCAAGATGAACAACAGATTACCGGACACGCGGTTACTATTGGAGATAATATTAGCGCCAACGAAATTCTCTCTCCGGAATTTTACGGCGAAGGCGAGGAAGCGCTCACGCCATCTCTGGCATTTGCAACCTCAGATATAAATTTGAGCGCCGAAGGTGAGATCATTTTGGTTACCGGCAGCAACTTCGCCCACGGATCGGTAAATGAGTCGGTAGTGACTGCGCTACAAAACACAGGTGCAAAAGCCATCGTTGGGAGTGAATTCCCGCAATATTTTTACAGGAACGCTTTGAATTTGGGCCTGCCCGTTTTGGTTGCTCCGGATGCCGCCAGCGAAATTAAATCCGGACAGACTCTTGAGATCGATACGAAGACGGGGAGTATAACCATGATCGAATCCGGCAGGGAATACCAGTCGGAAGAGCGTCCCGACTTCATCACGCGCCTCATGGAGATGCAGGGCGTGACCGGTTATATCAGAGCGTTAAAATCGCAGGAAGCGGGGGAATAAATGCCACGGGATAAAGAAATTGTGATTGTCGATGGACTCAGGACACCGTACGGATCGTTCGGCGGTTCGCTGAAAGAGTATTCCGCTACGGATCTTGCGGTTGAGTCCACTAAAACCCTCCTGGAAATATCCGGAATTTCACCGGAAGCCATCGAGCATATTATCTTTGGCAATGTGGTGCAAACTTCGCCGGATGCGGCGTATCTTGCGCGACATGTTGGCTTACGAAGCGGTATTCCCAAAGATGTGCCAGCGGTGACGATTAACCGGCTGTGCGGGTCGGGCTTCGAAACGATTATCGATGCAGCCCGGCATATTCTGCTGGGCGAAGAGGAAGTCATTCTCGCAGGTGGCACCGAGAGTATGAGCCAGGCGCCGCATTCGGTCTGGGGCGCCCGCTGGGGCGATATGCGTCTTTCGAACAGCAAGATGGTTGATATCCTCTGGACCTCTCTGACTGATAGCTACTGCGGCTGCAGCATGGCGGAGACGGCGGAGAATCTGGCGGAGAAGTACGACATTAGCCGGGAAGCGTGCGACGAATATGCCTATCGCAGCCAGATGGCCGCACACGCCGCCTGGGAAGAGGGGCGGATGCAGGATGAGGTCTTCCCTGTGAATGTGAAGACCAAAAAGGGTGAGGAGGAATTATTCCTCGATGAGCACATTCGCCCGGACACCTCAGTAGAAAAACTGGCAAAACTTTCTCCGTATTTCTCCAAAGATGGGACGGTTACCGCGGGAAACGCCAGCGGAATTTGTGACGGATCGGCTTCGGTTATAGTAACAACTGCAGAACGAGCCGAAAAGGAAGGCTGGGAGCCCATCGGGCGACTGCATGGATGGGGCGTCGCAGGTGTGGAGCCAAGCATCATGGGAATCGGGCCAGTCGCGGCATCGAAGAAAGTGTTTGAGTCGACCGGATATTCATTGGATGATATGGCGTTGATCGAAGTAAATGAGGCGTTCGCGCCACAATATTTGGCTGTGGAAAAGGCACTTGGCCTTGACAGGGAAATCACCAACGTCAATGGCGGTGCTATTGCCGTTGGTCATCCGCTGGCCTCGTCCGGCACACGACTGACTATTACGATTCTCAAGGAATTAAAACGCAGAGGAGAACAATTCGGACTGGCGGCCGCTTGTATTGGCGGCGGACAGGGTGCGGCGGTGATTGTGGAGGCACTGTAAAAAGCGAATTATGAACGTCCAACTGCAGAATATCCAATATCGAAGTGACTCACTCCGATTCAACCTATATTGAAGGGGAAAACTGAATATTTGGATGCAGACAAACACAACTCACACCTTTGGTTTCCCGCTCTTCGAAAGAGAGGGGAAAAGAAGACTCGGACGATTGGAAGCGCGTTCCCCTTCCTCTTCCGAAGAGGAAGGGGTCAGGGGATGGAGTTGTGTTGAAACGACGCAAGAATCTGTAGACTCTACGTGTTATGCGACAAATGAACACCTTAGACAATCCATTTTCACTTGCTAGCATTAATCCTGACTTACGGGAGCATATTAAAAAACGATGTCGGAAGCTCCGACAACAACAAACTCCAGTTGAGAAAAAAATGTGGGAGGCAATTCGAAACCGGCAAATTGGAGGTGTAAAATTTTATCGACAGGCTCCATTGATTGTGACAGACAGAGGGGATACGGGTTTTTACATCGTTGATTTTTATAGTCATGAATGTCGGTTGGCAATCGAATTGGATGGCAAAATACATCGGTCTCGGAGGGAATATGATCGCTGGCTATCGGAGATAATCCGGCAGTATGATATCAGAATTGAACGATGGACGAATAAAATGATTTTGGAGCAACTCCCGGTGGTTGTTAAACAACTCTCCAGGATCGTGGAAGAACAGAGGCGCTGAGATATTAGATACAACTCACCCCTTTAATTCCCCTCTCTTCCGAAGAGAGGGGAAAATAAGACTCGGATGATTGGAAGCGCGTTCCCCTTCCTCTTCCGAAGAGGAAGGGGTCAGGGGATGGAGTTGTGTTTTTTAAGAAAAAAATATTTCTAGCCATCACCCGGGAAAAGCGGAATTTTTAAATGCAGACAAACACAACTCACCCCTTTAATTCCCCTCTCTTCGGAAGAGAGGGGAAAATAAGACTCAGGCGCATATAAACGTATTTCCCTTCTTCTTCAGAAGCGGAAGGTGGATAGGAAGAAAGTTACCCGCCGGCTTCAGCGAACAAGCCGGTGGAAAAACAGAGCACTTCATCAATTGATATTGGGTTCGCCGAAACGAACTGCGGTTGAATATTCATCAGTCCCACAGGAGGTAAATCATGAAAATTACCAAAGTTGGCATCGCCGGATGCGGTATTATGGGGTCAGGCATTGCCCAGGTTTGTGCGCTGGCGGGATACGAAACAGTGGTGCGGGAGGTAAATCAAAATCTTTTGGATCGCGGGCTGGATAAGCTTCGTGCCTCGCTGGGAAAATCGGTGGACAGAGAACAAATCACCCAGGAGGAGATGGACGAAGCACTCCACAAGATCCATGGGACGATTAACCTGGAGGAGTTCAGCGGATGCGATCTTATCATCGAAGCCATTGTGGAAGATCTCGATGAGAAACGTGAACTCTTCGGCGCACTTGAGGAAGTATGTGACGAAATGGCAATCTTTGCCAGTAACACCTCCTCTCTGACTATCACAGATATGGCGTCGGTGTCGGAAAATCCGGCACGATTCGTCGGATTGCATTTTTTCAATCCTGTGCCCCGGATGCCACTGGTTGAAGTGGTTCGTTCACTTGAAACTACCGATGAGGTTTTTGCCGCGGCTTTTGGTTTTGCCGAAGACCTGGGGAAAAAGCCCATCGAATGCAAGGACAATTCCGGTTTTGTGGTGAACCTGTTGCTCGTTCCGTATATGCTGGATGCCATTCGGGCGGTAGAAAACGGCGTCGCCGGCATCAAAGATATTGATCAGGGCATGGAGCTGGGCGCCGGACATCCCATGGGTCCCCTGACCCTGCTGGATTTTGTCGGATTGGATACCACGTATCATATCGCGGACATTATGTTTAATGAGTATCGGGAAAAGCGCTACGCCCCACCGCCGCTCCTGAAAAAGATGGTGCAATCGGGAATGTATGGCAAAAAATCCGGCCGTGGATTTTATGATTATTCCGGTGAGGAACCGACGCCGGCGGATTTGAATTTCTGAGCAAAAATGTCTATACGGTTGGGAACCCCTGGAATGAGATTCCAAGGCTAAGAACCTCGCAATCTTATCACGAGGTGGGAATGTCATTATTACGTACTGTGTATTACGTAATTACTGGCGCAGAGTTTTGTTTACGTAATACGCAGTACTCGATACTTCCTTCTAAAACCTCAATTGAAGGACTGTATTATGTAATCGAACTACCTTGATTCAATACGAGACCGAAAATAATCCCTTACTCTCCAACAAGATTTTTCTTAAACTTTCTGACTAATTGAATTCGAGGGACTGTACTATGAAGGCACTTATCACCAGCGGGGGACGGGGCACGCGGCTGCGGCCGATTACCCACACCCAGAACAAGCACCTGATCCCTATTGCGAACAAGCCGATTCTGCACTACGCACTGGAGTATGCCAGCCAGGCAGGGATAACAGAGGTTGGCATAGTGACAAATGCCGACAGTACCGACGTGCAGGATGCCATTGGCGACGGCAGCCGATGGGGCGTTGAGATCACCTATATTCCCCAGAGCGCGCCGTTGGGATTGGGGCATGTGATTAAGATCTCCGAGGATTTCATCGGTGATGATGACTTTATCTTTTATCTTGGTGATAACATTGTGGTTGGTGGTGTACAGCGATTTATCGATGAATTCGAGCGGGCCAAGAGTAACTGTCACCTGGTTCTGGCAAAGGTGAAGGATCCGGAGCGGTTTGGTGTCCCAAAAATCAAAGATAACCGGATCATCCAGGTGGAGGAAAAACCGGAGCACCCCAAAAGCAATTTTGCGGTTTCCGGGATTTACTTATACGACAAACATATCTTCGAAGCGGTAAACAACATTGAACCCAGCGATCGTGGTGAATTGGAGATCTCCGATGCGCACCAGTATCTCATTGAACACGGGTACGAGGTGAGTTTTTCCGAAATTACCGGGTGGTGGAAGGATACCGGGAAACCGTTGGATTTGCTGGAAGCGAACCGGTTGGTTTTGGACAATCTCAAGACGAATTATGTAGATCTGAGCATTGATGAAGACTCAGCAGTGCTTGGGCGGGCCGAAATCGCTGAAAGTGCCAGAATCATCAACTCGAACATTCGTGGCCCGGTCATCATTGGAGAAAATTGTGTTATCGAAAACTCGTATGTGGGACCGTACACCTCCATCTATGATAATACGGTGATTCTGAACAGCGAGGTGGAGTACAGTATTATTCTGGACGACTGCCGTATCGACGATGTGGCGCTCCGCATTGAGAGTAGTCTGCTGGGTAAAGAAGCAGAAATTATCAGAGCTTCACCCAAGCCCCGGACGCACCGGTTCATTATTGGTAATCAGAGTCGAATTGAATTAACGTAACGGTCCCATGAAACTCTGATGGTCCGGAAGAGTAGGAACACTTCCACCCATTAAAAAAATAGGATTTTATGAACGGTACAAATAAAACACTGGTTAAAGTTGACGGACTGAAAAAATATTTTCCCATCAGAAAGGGGCTCTTTTCCACAGTACAGGGACAGGTGAAGGCTGTGGATGATGTGAGCTTCGAAATACGGAAGGGTGAGACGCTGGGGCTTGTGGGGGAGTCCGGCTGCGGAAAAACCACTGCCGGCCGTTCGCTGTTACGACTGATTGAGCCCACCGCCGGATCGGTGATATTTGAGGGAAAAGACCTCATGGCCATGGAAAAGAATGAACTCCGGGAGATGCGCAAAGAGATCCAGATTATATTTCAGGATCCCTACGGCTCGCTAAATCCCAGGATGACCGTCGGCGGTATGCTCAGCGAATCGCTGAAGCTGCATAATATTGTTCCCAGAGATCAGATTCAGACGCGGGTTGCCGAGTTGCTTGACACGGTAGGATTAGCGCCGCGGCATGCCCGGCGTTATCCCCATGAATTTTCAGGCGGACAACGCCAGCGCATTGGCATCGCCCGGGCGCTCTCGGTGGAACCAAAATTTATTGTCTGCGATGAACCGGTCTCGGCATTGGACGTCTCCATTCAGGCACAGATTATTAACTTGTTGCAGGATCTTCAGAAGGAGTTTGGCCTCACCTACTTATTTATCGCCCATGATCTCAGTGTCGTGGAGCATATCTGCGATCGGGTGGCAGTGATGTATCTCGGAAAAATTGTCGAACTGGCTGACGGGGACGATATTTACAGTAACCCGATGCATCCGTATACCAAGGCGCTGCTGAGCGCTATTCCCGTGGCGGACCCGGAATACAAGAAGAAGCGGACGGTGCTGGAAGGGGATGTGCCGTCGCCGGCAAATACACCGCCCGGATGTTATTTCCATCCCCGGTGCCCGGTGGCGAGAGAAAATTGCAGCGAAGTCGAGCAGCATCTGGAAGAGCTGCGGCCCGATCACTGGGCGGCATGCATGTATGCCAGACAGGACTCCAATGTAGGAGAGGCTGCGTAATGCCAAAGATCGAAGAGACATTCCGACCGTCAGAGGTCAAACGGGTGGCGTTTCACACTTTCGGTTGCAAACTGAATCAGTCCGAGACCTCCACCATTGCCCATCAATTTGACGAGCATGGATATGAGATTGTCGACATAGATGATCCGGCGGATTTGTACGTAATCAACACCTGCACCGTGACCCATAAAGCCGATTCCAAAGCCCGAAGCCAGATTCGGCGCGCATTGCGCATATCACCGGAAGCGTTTGTCGCAGTAGTCGGCTGCTACGCCGAGCACAATCCGGACGAAATTGCTTCCATTGATGGCGTCGATCTCATCCTCGGAGCAGAGGAAAAGTTCAAATTACTTGACATGCTCTCCAATGAATCCAAAGGCGAGAACGTCTGGCAGAAGAATCCGACGCCGGAAGTGATGCTGGCGTGTGACGCCGGCGATTATCGCTCCATGGAGTCGGTGCCCACCCTGGAGATGGAGGGCAAAACCCGGATCTTCCTGAAGATTCAGGATGGCTGCGATTACAATTGCTCATTCTGTATTATACCGAGTGTCCGTGGTTCGGGACGCTCACTGCCACTGTCACAAGTCGTTGACCAGGCCCAGCAGATTGCCGAAAACGGATATAAGGAGATTGTCCTCACCGGCGTCAATACCGGGACGTATCTAGACGATGACGGGAACCAATTAATCGACGTCCTCGACCGGCTGTCGACACTCCCGGGTCTGGAAAGAATTCGACTGAGTTCGGTGGAACCGGATCGGATGACCGACGATATGCTACAGCTCATTGCAGAACGGCCGAAGATCTGTATGCATCTCCATCTGCCGCTCCAAAACGGGAGCGATCGCATCCTGAAAAAGATGCGACGTCGCTACCAGACAAAACGATACCGGGACGTCGTGGAGCGAGCATTCGCACTCATGCCTAATGCCGGACTTGGTGCCGACGTGATGGTCGGCTTTCCCGGTGAAACCGATGACGACTTTGCCGAAACCTGCGAGTTAATCGAGTCGCTGCCGTTTTCATATCTGCACGTCTTCACCTATTCCCAGCGGATGGGGACCGATGCTGCAGACATGGAAAATCAGGTTGATCCGCAGACGCACCAGCGCCGGAGCTTTGTCCTGAGACAGCTGAGCAAACGGAAGCGTCGGGAATTCCTGGATAAACAGGTAGGAACCGTCCGGGATGTGTTGTTGGAGCCAGGAGACGGGGAAACCTACCTTGACGGCTGGACTGGCAATTACGCCAGAGTCCGGATACCGTATCAGCCTGAACTGATTAACGAACTCCTACCGGTGCAACTCACCGAACGGGACGGTGACTATCTCAAGGGAAATGTTATCCGGGAACAGGTCGAGGCGGCCTAACCATTGCATAATCATTGGAATAATTGACCGAACAATCCACATATTTCGTTGGTATCGCCGGCAACATCGGCGTTGGGAAAACCACGCTCACTGACATTATCGCCGATCGGTTCGGCTGGAAGCCGTTTTACGAGAGCGTCATCGACAATCCGTATCTGGACGATTTCTATGCCAATATGCGGCGCTGGAGCTTCAATCTGCAGGTTTATTTTCTCTCCAAGCGATTCGAAACCCATAAGCGGATGACCGAGGGCGATTTCTCCGCCGTGCAGGATCGCACCATCTACGAGGATGTGGAGATCTTTGCCTATAACCTGCATCAAATGGGGAATATGACCACCAGAGATTATCAGAATTACCGCGATTTGTTCGGCATAATGACCGAGTACCTTAAGAAGCCGGATCTGATTATCTATCTCAAGGCATCGACGGATACGCTTATCTCCCGGATCCGCAGACGCGGCAGAGAGTTCGAAAAGCGGATTTCCCCGGAATACCTGCACCAGCTGAACGTGGCATACGAGCGGTGGATTAAAAATGCCAAAGATGATATCCCTATCCATATAGTAGACGCCGATAATTTCAACGTGTTTGAAGACACGAAAAAGGTCAACCAATTGATGCAGGTCATCGAATCGTATTGTCCAGGCGAATCCGGATCCGACTGATTCTATGAGTACATTGCTGTTGTTTTTTGACGGAGTGGGGATCGCACCGCCGGATGATCGGGTGAATCCTGTCTCGCAGTATATAAACCGGCCGTTTCCCGTCAGTGAAATTGAGTATGACTTTCACGGTGGAGTTCTGTGCCCCACAGATGCCACCCTTGGATTACCGGGACTACCGCAAAGTGCCACCGGGCAGGCGACTATTCTGACTGGCCAGAATGCCGCCAAGGTTGCCGGCAGACATGTCAATGCATTTCCGACGACCGCATTGCGTCAACTCATCTCGGAGCGAAGTTTATTAAAGTACATCAAAGATCGGGGTGGACGCCCGGTTTTCGCCAATGCCTATCACGCCGGGTATTTTGGCCGTCGGCACAGTAGATTCTCAGTCAGCACCTGGAGCTGGCTCGCCGCAGGAATTGACTATCATAACTTGAATGATCTTCACCGTGGAACTGCTGTTTCCCACGATCTCACGAACAGGTTTATGAACCGGTTCGGCTTTGGAGTCCCTGTCCGTCGGTCGATGCAATCCGGCCGGATTCTCGCATCACTATTGGGTAAACACGACTTCGTTTTCTTTGAATATATTCTCACAGACGTCATTGGACATCGTCAGGATATATCTGCGGCCCATTTTCGCCTTGCGCAGATTAAGGAGATGATGATCGCGTTATTGCTGGAAATTGATTTGCAACGACATACCATTGTTCTGGTCAGTGACCACGGAAACCTGGAAGATCTGAGTACGAATACGCATAACCGGAATAAAGTCCCAACAATTATTTGGGGAAAGCATAGTCATACCCTGGCAAAGTCTGTGAAATCATTAACTGATATTATGCCGGTGGTGTTGAAGTCGATTTTTGGTTGAAGAAAGGTATAAAGGTGTAGGGTATTGGGGAATATTATGGAGAAAGGAGAAAGGGAAAATATTTGTGGTTCGTTGCTGGTTGTTCGTTGTAAAAATAAATACGCGGACAGGAAACGAACCGGGAAAAATCTCTACAACTAACAACGGACAACATACGGACTCCGTTTAGAAGTATGCCAGAGGGATCCCTACGGGGAGAGTAAGATTAAGAAGGTGCCGAACTAAAACACGGTAACACCTGAACACTTTAACACTGTCGTTATCCCGTTGACTACCGTGTAAAGTTTGATTATTTTTCGACGTTGAATAAAACCCGATAACATAACCAGTAGAAAGTTCCGCGCTTGGCACGTCCACAATTTGCCGTATTCGCTTCAGGACGGGGATCCAACTTCCTAGCAGTCTATCAGGAGATCGAATCCGGAAACATCGATGGGGAGATTTCGTGCGTGATTAGCAACAATGCTTCCGCGCCGGTTTTGGACAAAGCAGAGGAATTCGGTCTGACCGCTTATCATGAGACGGAGTCGATATTTGATTCCAGCGATGCCTACATACAGCGCATCTCCGAACTACTCAATTCACATAGTATAGATTATATTCTGTTAGCGGGATATATGAAAAAAATCCCCGCGGAACTGGTTCGGCAATATCAATACAAGATGGTCAACATACATCCGGCGTTGTTACCGTCATTCGGCGGCAAGGGGTATTACGGAATGAACGTCCATGAGGCAGTGATTAATCGCGGCGTAAAATATACTGGTGTTACCCTGCATTTTGTGGACGAAATCTACGATCATGGCCCGATTATCTATCAGTATCCGGTGCGCGTGCGGGACGACGACACAGCCGAATCGCTGGCATCGCGGGTACTGGAGTATGAGCACAAGGCGTATCCCAAGGTGGTCCGCTGGCTGAGTAAGGGTTGGATAGAGACAAAGGATAATAAAACCGTTTATACCGGCCCGGAAAAGGAATGGGAGATCTGAGATGGAATTATCTGGTGCAGTTCTGATCAGCGTATATCATAAACCTGGTGTGGAAAAGATTGCCACGGCATTCGTAGAGCACGGTGCGGAAATCTATTCAACCGGCGGGACGGCATCCTATCTTCGGGAACAGGGAATTGAAGTTACCGATGTGTCGGATGTGACTGGATTCCCCGAGATTCTGGATGGCCGGGTAAAGACTCTGCATCCGAAGATCTTTGGTGGTATTCTTGCCGATAATTCCAATGAAAAGCACAATCAAGAGATCTCCGATCAGGGAATTAAGCCGATTATCGGGGTCGTTGTGAATTTCTATCCGTTCACAGCTACGGTGCAGAATAAAGACGCAGATTTCCAGGAGATTATCGAAAATATCGATATCGGTGGGCCGTCCATGCTTCGGGCGGCGGCAAAGAATCATCAGAGTGTACTCCCGATATGCCATGAGAGCCAATATGATCTGGTGAGCCGGGCGCTGGAGCAATCAAATGCCGACAGCCTGGATGCATTGCGGTTACCATTTGCAAAAACGGCATTTGCCTATACTATGCAATATGAGCAGAGTATCGCGGAATTCTTCAGCGAACAATCCCGCAGCGAGCAGGAAGCGGAATTTCCAAAGCTGCTGCCGCTGAATTTTTCGCAGTCGCTCTCGCTCCGGTATGGTGAAAATCCACACCAGGATGCGGCGTATTTCGATCTGCTCGGTAATGAGCCGTTCGACTTTTCGAAACGTCAGCTCCAGGGAAAGCCGCTTTCGTACAACAATTTAATGGACCTCGACGCAGCGCTCCGCATCATTGGAGAATTTCAGGAGACGGCGTGCGTGATTATCAAGCACAGTAATCCGTGTGGCTTTGCCTACGGCAGCTCAACGGAAGATGCGTATCGCCGGGCCGTGACCACCGATCCGGTGAGCTATTTCGGCGGCATCGTCGGATTTAACGAAGAAGTGGATGGCGCCACAGCATCGGCATTGACGGAGTCATTTCTCGAATGCATCGTCGCACCGGATTTTTCGGATGAAGCTATCAAAATCTTTAAATCCAAGAAAAATTTACGTATAATACGCTGTTATCCTGGGGAATTGTCCGATGGGGGATACGAAATTCGTCCCGCATTGACTGGGTATCTGGTTCAGCAACGCGATCCGCAAATAGCTGAAATCACCGCGAATGCCGCTACAAAGCGGCATCCAACTGACACAGAAATGAAAGCACTTAAGCTCGGATGGCGTCTGGTGAAGCACACCAAGTCCAATGCGATTGTGTTCACGAATCAGGAGCAGGCAGTCGGTGTCGGAGCAGGCCAGATGTCTCGCGTCGACTCGGTGAAAATTGCTATCAGGAAAGCGGAAGAGGCCGGGTTATCTCTGGAAGACGCTTCCATGGCCTCCGATGCATTTTTCCCGTTTCCGGATGCGGTGGAGATTGCGTATGACGCCGGGATCCGATCCGTGATTCAGCCTGGGGGATCGATTCGGGATGATAAGGTGATTGCAGCCGCTGATGAGCGTGATATGGCAATGATTATGACAGGCAACAGGCATTTTAAGCATTAGGGGCAGGAACAGAAGAGCAACTATATGAAATTACCAAACGTACCATGGATATCCGGCGATTTAGCCATTGATCTCGGCACAGCTAACACCCTGATCTACGTCAAAGGACGTGGAATTCTGATTAATGAACCGTCTATTGTGGCCAAGGCGAAGCAGAACGGCCAGGTCATCGCCGTTGGCAACGAAGCCAAAGAAATGCTCGGGAAAACCCATCAGGATATCGAAACGATTCGTCCGCTCAAGGATGGCGTTATTGCCGACTTTGAAATGACCGACGGATTGCTGCAGGGATTTATCCGAAAGGTGCGTCTCTCGCGAGTGTCGCGGCCCCGGATGGTGATCTGTGTCCCCACGGGAATCACGGAAGTCGAGCGACGGGCGGTAAAGGATTCCGCCGAACGTTCTAACGCCAGAGAGGTCTACCTCATTGAAGAGCCGGTGGCGGCGGCCGTTGGTATCGGTATTGATATCAGCAAGCCGGTGGGGAACATGATCGTGGATATCGGCGGCGGGACCACCGAAATCGCCGTGATTGCACTGAACGGTATTGTGACGAAGGAATCTGTCCGCGTGGCCGGTGATGAGCTGGATGACGCCATCATTGAGCACTTTAAGCGCGAGCACAACCTGCTCATTGGTGAGCGGACTGCGGAAAACATAAAAATTGCCGTTGGCTCGGCCGTTCCGATTGACGAAGTCATGATTAGCGTGAAAGGTCGCAACCTGGTAACCGGAATTCCGAAAACCATCGAAATTCCCAGTGATGAAGTTCGCGAATGCCTGAAAGATACCATCGATATATTGGTGAACGCTATCAAAAAAGCGCTGGAGCGGACTCCGCCGGAGCTCTCTTCCGATATCCTGGATCGCGGGATTATCCTGACTGGTGGCGGAGGCCTTCTCAAAGGGCTGGATCAACGAATTCGTCTTGAAGCGGATTTACCGGTGAATGTGGCCGAGGAGCCGCTGCTTTCCGTTGTCAAAGGTACCGGGAAAGTCTTGGACAATCTGAGCAAGTTCGCAGATGTTCTTTCATAACACCGAAGGTCATGAGTTCCATTTGTGAGTTTCCTGTATGATTTTATATATAAATTCCGGGAATACATTCTCCTTGTTCTAGCAGTACTGGTTTCATTTGTCCTGATGTTCTCTAACGATAATCCCCAGGTGAATGCCTTCCGGGCGGAAGCCGTTGACTTTTTTGCCTTTGTTCAGGAACCATTACTTAAAATTGAACGTCTGAATGAACTGCAGGTAGAAAATACCCGACTACATCAACGGGTCGTGGAACTCTCGATTCAACTCCAACAACGACGAGAGGCCATGCTGGAGAATCAGCGTCTGCGGAAACTCCTGCGATTTCAGAATGAATCGAAGCTGAAAATAAAGCCCGCAAAAATTATCAACCTGGGCACTTCATCGCTGGTCAATTCTGCAACCATCAACCTGGGAGCAGCAGACGGCATCCACAAAAATCAGGCGGTAGTGGTCTCCGAAGGCGTCGTAGGAAAAATCATTGAGGCAGGAGATAAAGCCTCAATCGTTCAGCTACTCACCGATGTCAATTTCCGGTTGAGCGTAAAAACCCAACGGACACGCGCTAACGGAATTCTTCTCTGGCAGCACGATAATATTTGCACCATGGATAACGTACCGAAAACACTGGACGTTCAGGTTGGAGATACGGTCATTACATCAGGGTACAGCGACATTTTTCCGGAAGGGCTGCAGGTAGGGCAGGTGATAACAGCATCGAATGAAATTCCGGGCTATCACAAACGAATCCAGGTGCGAACGTCTGCAAATTTTAACGAACTGGAAGAGGTCTTCGTAGTTGTGAAACGCCCTGAAGTTGACTCATTGGCGACCAAGTCATGATTGTCCGTGTGTTTCAATATATTGGCGCGGGGCTCCTGATTCTGTTGTTACAGATGACACTGGCTAACTGGATCAGAGTGGCTGGTATCAAACCGGATTTTATAATGCTGTTCATTATTTACGTAGGATACCGGGAAGGGAAGGTTCCGGGGATTCTGTTTGGGTTTGGCTTCGGTTTGTTACAGGATTTGGTAGCAGCGAGCGCGTTTATTGGTATCTCCTCCCTTATAAAATCTATCCTGGGATTTGGCGCCGGATTTCTTCAGAGGAAATTCCACGTGATTAATCCTTTTATCCTGTATGCAATCGTAGTCTTGCTCATCTTACTGGGAAATTTGATTTATTACGGTATTTATTACGCCGGCGCACCAATCTCATTTGGGTTGATGCTCCAGCGCCTGGTTTTACCATCGTTTATTTATACGCTCGTCGTTGGCAGTCTGCTCTTATTCGTTATACCCGTTGACGTTGAACATCTATGATTTCCAAAGATAATATTGTCTCCCAGGGGCGGCTTGTAACGGTCCTGGGAATGGTAATTGTGACGTTTCTGGTGTTAATGATACGATTCTATGATCTTCAGATCTATCAGCATCAGAAATTTGCCTCCAGGGCTGAAGCCAACAGAATTCGCGAAGTTGCACATCCCGGTCCGCGTGGATTAATTATGGATAGGCTCGGAAATCTTTTGGTGGATAATCGATTTACGTATATGCTCTCGGCTATTCCATGGGAGGTCCGGCGTTCGCCGGAAGTGATCCCTGAACTGGCGCAGTATGTTGATATGTCGAGAGATGAATTACGTCTCCAGCTCCAGGAGGGATACCGGGGAGCGTTCATTCCGGTGCGGCTCACCAGCGGCCTTACATTTCCAACGATCTCAAGACTGGAGGAGCACCGATTGGACTTGCCGGGAATTTTTCTCTCCAACGATCCCATTCGGTTTTATCCCAGTGAGGCTTCTCTGGCGCATGTTCTCGGGTATCTTCGGGAGGTTGATGAGCGGGAAATGAACCGGATTCGCCGATCCGGAAAATATCAGCTGGGTGATCTTATGGGATGGAGTGGGATAGAGCGGCAGTATGAGCAGGTGCTGCGCGGTAAAAAGGGATACGAGTATGTACAGGTCAACGCTTCCGGCCAGGAGATAGGGCCGGTCCCGGACAAGGAACCGGTACTGCCCCATCCGGGTTCGAATCTGTATCTGAGCCTGGATGTGGAATTACAGACATATGCGGAATCCATGTTCGATACTCTGAGGGGAGCAGCCGTCATGATGAATCCCGAGAATGGAGAGATCCTGAGTTTTGTGAGCTCTCCAAGTTACAATTTGTCAGTGTTCTCGGGAGCCATCAATGCTAGCGACTGGCATACCTTGCAGGCTGATACCACCCGGCCGCTCTTTAATCGAGGCGCAGTCGGGACATATCCACCCGGATCTACCTTTAAGTTAGTGACCGCGATTGCAGCGCTGGAAGAAGATATAGTGCCAACCGACTGGACGGTGAATTGTCCGGGGTACTATCGACTCGGCAGGCGCGTGTTTAAATGCTGGCGTGAAGGCGGCCATGGGCGTGTGGATATGTACGATGCTATTGAGCAATCGTGCAATGTGTATTTTTATCAGCTTATCAGAAAAGTCGGTATAGATAACTGGGCAAAATATGCCGGGATCTTCCAGTTTGGTGAACGGACCGGAGTTGATTTGCCTGAAGAGTCTGCCGGCTTACTGCCTGATCGGCAATGGATGGACAACCGGTATGGTGAGCGGGGGTGGTCCGAGGGACATTTATTAAATATGACGGTGGGGCAGGGAAATGTGCTGACTACGCCGTTGCAGATGGCGAAGTTCGCAGGGATTCTGGCGACGGCCGGAAAAGTCGTGACGCCGCATATCGGAGTGGCATATGAGACTGAGGGTGGATACCTCGAGAAGTTCGAATATCCCACAAGTAGGATCACTGCGCTGGATTCGAGCACGTATAAAACGGTGCTGGAAGGGATGTATCGGGTTATCAACGGAGACCACGGCACTGGCCGCTGGGCGAGGATTCCTTCTGCGCTTGTCTTCGGGAAAACGGGAACTGCACAAAATCCTCACGGTGAATCCCATGCCTGGTTTATCGGAATACTGAAATATAAGGGGGATATACAGGCTATCGCTGTCTTGATTGAAAACGGCGGTTCCGGCGGAAGTATTGCCGCCCCCATTGCCGGAAAAATTATGCGGAAAAGTATCGAACTGAGGGAATCACGGAACAACACAGCTATCCCCACCATGCTCTCGGAGAAACTTGGGAATGAATAACTATTGGATTCAGAAGAAATTATCTGATCTTGACTGGGGGATCCTGGCTATCTGCCTGGTGCTGTTCACGGTGGGACTGATTGCATTAAACAGTGCAACGCTAGAGAGCTCAGGTGGATATTTTGGGAACAACTTCCATAAACAGATTCTTTGGGGACTCCTTGGGTTAACAGGTTTGTTTGCGATCTACTTTCTCGAGAAGAAGGTTCTCTTTGAATGGAGTTATCTCATTTACGGGGTTGTACTCGTCTTGTTAGTTCTGACGTTGTTTTTTGGAACGGGGGCCGGATCGAGTCGCTGGTTTCGGCTCGGCCCGATCCAGTTCCAGCCGTCGGAGTTCATGAAAATTGCACTCATTCTTGCGCTGGCGAAATACCTGAGCAGCTACCGGTTAAATATTCAGAATCCCCAGACCCTGGCCATTCCGTTTTTGTTAACGCTTTTCCCAACGGTAATCGTCTTTCAGCAGCCGGATCTGGGGACCGCGATGGTCTACATTGCCATCCTGTTCCCAATGCTATTTTGGGCGAATGTCCCACTATTTTACCTGTTTGCTATCCTTGCACCATTTGTGTCAATTGTGACGGCGTTTAACTTTGTGACTTTTGCCATTTGGATCGGCATACTTCTGGTGGTGCTCTATTTTTCCCGTCGGCCGTTGTTCCTGAGTGTATTTCACTTCATCGGAAATGTTTCGCTGGGATTAGTCACTCCGTTGCTTTGGAGCAGCCTGAAAGAATATCAACAGACGCGGATTTTGACACTTTTCGATATGTCCCTCGATCCCCAGGGCTCAGGATACCAGGTTCTCCAGTCGCAAACAGCTATTGGGTCAGGGGGCATGTGGGGGCGGGGTATCGGCCAGGGCACCCAGACGCACTTGAAGTTTCTACCCGAACAACACACGGATTTTATCTTTTCCGTGGTCGGGGAGGAGATGGGCTTTATTGTGGTGGCTGTATTGCTGGTGTTGTTTATGCTACTCCTTCTCCGAATTACGTATCTGGCATCTGAGGCCAGAGATAAATTCAGTGGAATGGTGTTAATGGGAGTAGGCAGCCTGCTCTTTTTCCACGTAGCAGTCAATATTGCTATGACTATAGGCTTGATGCCGGTCACGGGTTTACCCTTACCCTTTTTTAGCTATGGTGGATCATTTTTGGTTATGAGTTTTGCCGCAATCGGGCTCCTTTTGAATAGCAATTCTGAGCGGATCGAGTAGCCTTTGTAACTATTTAAATGTTTGACTTTCGGACAGAAAATAGTAAATTTTAGGGATACTGAGTGACTGAAATTAAATCCATTATTATAATCATTGGAGGCTGCATGAAAACCACACGGTACCTGCTCAAAATGATCCCGGTATTGGGGATCTCACTGCTTTTGCTACAGTGTGGCTCCGGCGGCGATCAGTCAGCTGCCCCAGAGGATTTGCAACGCCAGGTAAGTGAGCACGATTCCCAGCTTGAACAATATTCTGAAAATGCGGATTCGCTTCAGCAGAAGGTTGAGCAACTTCGCCAGACGATTAATGCCCTGGAGCAGTCAAATTCAGAGCTCAAATCCATGCTCGCCGAACGGGAAGGGCAAAAATTTGACCTGGATAACGAACAGGCAATCGCCGATAAAATTATCCAAATGGAAAATCGACTATCAATGCTGGAGGACCGTATTGATTTTATTGACAGTACAAAATTTGACATGCTGACGCGGTTCGAAAAGTTAGAAGCACAAGTCGGGGGGCCAGGCTCTTCCACCGGTACTGCCTCACAGTCGGGGACTTCCTCTGCGGACAAACTCTCCAAAGAGGCATACCGGGACAAGTATCAACAGGCGTACAATGTGTACAGCCAGAAAGATTATAACCGTGCCATTACCCTGTTCACCGATCTGATTGAACGCAACCCGGAAGGCGACCTTTCAGATAATGCTCAGTATTGGATCGGGGAATGTTATTACGGGCTAAAAAATTATACACGCGCAATCGTTGAGTTTGAAAAAGTTTTTACCTTTAAAGAATCAAATAAAGATGACGATGCTCAATTAAAACTCGGACTCTGTTATCTCAATCTTGGACAACGGGACAAGGCCAGAGAAGAATTTCAGCGGCTGGTAGATTTTTATCCGGACAGTGATTATAGATCCAAGGCAGTGGAATATCTCCGCCAACTCTAACACAGAAAGTCTTATGGCCTTAAAAATTTATATGTTATCTGCAGAGATTGCTCCGTTTGCCCAGCAAAGTCAGCTGGCAACGTTTATGAACAACCTGCCGCCCTATATCCAGGAAAACGATCACGATATCCGGTTGATTATGCCGAAATACGGATTTATCTCATCCCGCAAGTACGTATTGCGGGAAGTAATCCGGTTACGGGATATTGAAGCAAAGTGGCGCACAGAAGTGATTACCGGGAATGTGCGGTCAGCCTTTGTACCTGAGACCAAGGTGCAGGTATATTTTCTTGATTTACCAGCATATTTCGAAGACGTTTCGCATCTATTGTATAAGGCGAAAAACGGGCGCCCGCTGAAAGATAATACCGAGCGGTTCGGCCTGTTTTCAAAGATCGCATTACGTACCCTGGAAAAACTGTTTTGGCAGCCGGAAGTCGTCATCGCCAACGATTGGGCGTCTGCATTTGCCATCGTCCTGCAAAAACGGTTATTTGCGAGGGAAGAGTTTTTTGCTGAGAGTAAGGCTATCCTGGCGCTCCATAGTGTTGAGGAACTGGCGAGTTTTACACCTGACGTATTGTTTGATGCCGGCGTGGACCCGGATAGTATCGGACTGGACCTGGATGACGATACCCGACTAATCGATGTGGCTGCAGCCGTTGCCGATGAAGTCGTCCTCGTGAATTCTCCGGAAATCAATATGGAGAAATTGGCCAAGGAGGATGAACAATTATCGGAAGTTCTGGCAGGACGGGACAGTGCTCCCAAGGTTCTTTCCTGGGAAGAAGACACCGGGGAAGCATGGGGAAACCTCGCGGATCAGTTCGAAATCGTGTTACAAGAGACGGTCGAACAAGAATAACATTTCGTTAAATTACGAATGGTTGAAACAAAGAAAGTCAAACATCGTTTGATGTTTGACTTTTTTTATGGTTAATTATGGAATTATGGAATTTATGCAGAGAATCGCAGCTTTAATCTTAATTGTTACCGTTTATAGTCTCGTTGGCTGCCAACAAGATCAGCCTTTTGAGCCGAACAACAATTTGTTTGGGGAGAATTACCAGTTTCGTCAAATACACCTGGATTCACTTATCACGAATACCGGGACCGTTGATGTCCATTGGGAAATCCTGGGGATAAATCCGATAGGTGGGTACCGGGATTACACCGGGATGAGTCTGTTAAAGTTCGAGAGTTTCGGTGCTCTGAACAATGTTATTGACGAGCAGATCCGTTCAGTTGAGCTCGTTATGCCGGTGAATTATCTGGAGTTTGATACGACATCCGGAATTCCGATGACTTCGGTATATCTCCATCAATTTCAGGCTGATTGGGATGAAGATTCGGAAAGCATTGACTGGAGTATGTTTGATGCTACAACGGCAATAGACAGTATTACCTATCCCACGCAGACAGACTCTATCACCAATAATCCGCTTCGGTTCTCTATCCAGCAATCTTTAGTCGATGACTGGCAGGATACTTCTACTGCAAATAACGGACTATTGGTGCGGTCGCCCAGTTCAGATTTGTTGATCTTTGCGAATTCAAGGGCTTCAGCTTCATTGCCCTATCTGAATTTTACTGTGGCTGATACGGCCAATGAAGATTCTACTTTTTCCGTCCAGGTTTCTGCGACAGCCGATTATGCCCATCTGGAACCGGGGACTTACCCGGCTGATACGGGTGATAATATTATTGTACAGCAGTCTGAGGCCAAGCGCATGAGCTTTCGCTGGGCAGGACTCCTGGATAGTTTACAGTCGGAGAACGTGTATATCCATTCCGTGTCAATGAATATTGTACTGAATCGGCAGCAGTCCTTTACTGGTGGACGCAATCACCAAATATTTTTAGGTGAGCAGGCCCCGGCGGATCTATCGTCTCTCAGCGTTCCGTCATCTTCGGGGGTTCTTTCTATTTCAGTCAGTTCTGAAGACACGATGGTGACTGTGAAGTCTACGGAAACTAATACTTACCTCAGACGATACATACAACGCATCGTATATGGGGATTCGGTGAATACCGGGTTAATTCTGGGGTACCGAAACGAAGGTGAAGGTATCCAGCATTTGGGGATAAATCCAGGCAAGAGTACACTCAATCTACTGTACAGCGAGGTGCAAGAGTAATATGAAGCGATGGATCTTACTGTTCGCTTGTGGGCTGCTGATTTTGAACTGGCCTGTAAGCAACTCTGCACAATCGATGTACTCCAGTACCGGTTTTGGCGATCTGACACTCCCGAGCACAAGTCGGGCAGACGGCCTGGGTGTTAATGGTGTCGCTATGCCGGATTTTCAGGAAATTAGTCTAATCAATCCAGCGTATTGGCATTATCTGGATTTTACGGGGATTACGACGCAAATTCAGTCCAGCCGGGTAACCAATGATGCCGGTGGGGCCAATAACCGGTCGGCATTTGATGGCTTTAACTTTCATCTCCCGATTGGAGAACATGTGGGCATCGCCTTGGGATTCGCCCCCCTGAGTTTTGTGAATTATCATTATGCACGCCAGGACAGCATTCCATCTTTGGAAAATCCTGCCGAAAACGTAGGGTATTCCATTGATTTAACCGGCTCTGGTGGTGTTGGGAGTAATTTTATCGGGTTCGGATGGCGGATTTCTGAAAAAATTTCCATAGGCACAGCATATTCGTTACTCGTTGGACAGATTGATACCCGACGGACGCTGGAGATGCAAGACCCCTCCTATTCATCAAGATATGTGAATGGCAGTACGAATGTATATGGCGGGAATATAGTTCTGGGGGCAGCGTACCGGTCACTGATTACGAAATCGGACAACCTCGGTTTCCGCATCGAACTTCCGCTCTCGCTGATGTTGCGGAAAGAGTCTGAATATTACAATGGTGTAAATACTCCGGAAGTAACCACCGATGAAATTGAGGATATTTTGTGGCCGTTGGAAATGAGCTTCGGTTACCAGGCCCGGTTAACCGGGCGGTGGTTGGGGGTCGCCGAAGTCAATTATTGGCATCCGACAGCCGACTTGAATGCAATAACATCCAGTAATTTTTCTATGAATAATGACGGTCTGGAGATCGGTGGCGGCATTGAATATGCAAGCGATTACGAGGCCGAGGACTGGTGGCAGACGCTGGCTTTTCGATCGGGAATACGGTGGCGACAATACCTGACATCCGGTGGCAATGGGAACCAATCCATCGGACTGACATGGGTTGGTGGTATCGGCGTACCGTTCGGTGAAAGTGCGAACCGGATGGATTTGTCAGTGTCGTTTGCCCGACGAAACGGATATGCAGACACAGATCCAATTGAAACAAGTGTAGGATTTTCTCTCGGAATTACAGTGAGTGAACCTTGGTTCCGTGGCGGAATACGTAACAGGTAAAGGAGATTGAACTGATGGAAGCTCTAATTAGGAAATATTCAGGCATCGCAATCGCAGGAATGATTGCGGTTGTTGCCTTGATAAGTATCGGGTGTCAACCCCCTCAAATGACACCTGAAGAACGAAAAGCCTATGAAGACAGCGTTGCCCAGGCCCGACAGGATTCGATCCTCCAGGCAAACAAGGCGAAGTGTGAGTTCATGCTGAGTAACGGCTATGAATACTATAAGCAGCGTAATTGGGAAAAAGCTATCGAAAATTACGAGCAGGTCAGAGAACTCGGATGTGGGCCCGGCATGGCAGAAAATCTTTACCTGTATTTAGGCAATGCGTATCGCGAGGTAGGTACACAGGACTCTGCCATCGCAGTATATGCTGAGGGGCTTGAGCATTTGCCGGATAATCTTTATCTGCATCAGAATTTGGCCTACATGTATAAGATTACCAATCAAACCCAGAAACAAATTGAAATACAGGAAGAGTTAGTGGCGTTGGATTCCACCAACGTGGAATATCTAATGGATCTTGCGGATCTCTATTTTTCAACGAATCAGTTTGATAAACAAATCGAGATTTTACAAAAAGTGTTGGAAATTGATCCGCAAAATTCCGTGGCACAGAGCAGTTTAATTACGGCGATGGAAAAAGCCGGAAAAGATCCGATTGACGCGCTGAAAACCCGCTGGGAGAACAACAAGGAAAATTCAACATACGGTGTTGAATACGGTGAAAAGTTATTTGAACGCGGAGAATACCAGAAGGCGGTCAATGTATTTCGAGAGGTAACCTCAATTGATTCTGAAAATATTCGGGCATGGAACCGCCTGGCTGCTGCTTACGATAATCTGGAACAGCCGGCAAAAGCCATTGAAGCATACCGGGGAATTCTGAATATCGATCCCCAGCGGAAAGATATCGTGGCCGATATTGCCGAACTGTATATCCAGATGAAGGAATTTCAGCAGGCTATGGACTGGGCCAGCCGGGCAATCAATACCGGTTCGGAAAACGGTCTTGGTTACGCAACCCGGGGTAAAGTATACGAAAATCTGGCAGCGGAATGCTCCGGAGGTAGTCCCGATTTTAACGATAAACTGGTATATCAAATGGCGTATGAGGACTATCAGCAGGCTGTCTCCATGGGCTATGGTCAGATAAACGCACGGATTGAATATTTGACGAACTTTATTCCATCCAAGGGGGACTGGTTCTTCCATGAAGATGAAGGGCCGGAGATCGCTCCGTCCAAAGATTGCTATAGCTGGTTGGATCGTTCAGTGAGCCGACCGAGCAATTAAATTCTGGTAGATTTAGTTTAGGGAACCGGCAGAGACAATGACTTTGCCGGTTCCTGCTATTTTCAATAATCTGAAATCTGGAGGATGAAGAGGGAATGTTTTCAACTATTCGTCAACAGGATCCCGAGGTCTATCGCTCAATCGAGGGGGAGTTACGGCGTGAGCGGGAGACGCTGGAACTCATTGCATCGGAAAATTTTGTAAGTCCTGCAGTATTGGAAGCCGCGGGAAACATCATGACGAATAAATATGCCGAAGGGTATCCAGGCCGCCGATATTATGGTGGTTGTGAATGGGTAGATCAGGCGGAAAACCTGGCGAGAGAGCGCGTGTGCGAACTGTTCGGAGCTGCACATGCCAACGTTCAACCGCATTCCGGTTCCCAGGCGAATATGGCCGTCTACCAAACCTTTATCGAGCCCGGAGATACCATCCTCGGAATGAACCTGGCGCATGGCGGGCATCTGACCCACGGCAGTCCGGTCAACTTCTCCGGAAAATTGTATAATATTGTCCCGTACGGTGTCGAAAAGGAGACGGGAACGATAAATTTTGATGAAGTACGGGCATTGGCACAGGAGCATAAACCCCAGATGATCGTCTGCGGAGCGAGTGCCTATCCCAGAGCCATCGATTACAGCAAATTTCGTGAGATTGCCGATGAAGTCGATGCATTTCTGATGGCGGATATTGCCCACCCGGCCGGCCTTATCGCAAAAAAACTCATTCCCGACGCTATTCCGTATTGCCATGTTGTTACTTCTACCACGCATAAAACACTCCGCGGCCCCAGAGGGGGGCTCATTCTACTGGGGGAAGACGGAGAAAATCCCTGGAATATTACGGCATCCAAAAGCGGACGTGTGAAAAATCTGTCGGAGATTCTGGACAGTAACGTGATGCCCGGCATCCAGGGCGGCCCGTTGATGCATGTTATTGCCGCAAAGGCCATTGCGTTTAAAGAATCGCTGCAGCCAGAGTTCGAAACCTATACCAAGCAAATTATCGCCAATGCGAAGGCACTCGGAGGAGCCCTGAGCGATTATGGATATGATTTGGTCTCCGGCGGAACGGATACGCATCTCCTGTTGATCGATCTCACTGCAACTGGTATTACAGGCAAGGCCGCTGAGCAGGCTCTGGAAGCGGCTGGCATCACCGTAAATAAAAATATGGTGCCGTTCGATGAGCGAAGTCCATTCGTAACAAGCGGTATTCGTGTAGGGACGCCGGCACTGACCACACGCGGGTTTGACGAAGAAGCAATGCGGGAGGTGGCCGAGTTGATTCATACTATTCTCTCCGATATCGGCAGTGAGGCGACCAGAAAATCGGTACATGAAAAAGTACTGTCGCTTTGCAGCGAATTCCCGCTCTATTCTGAGATCGGTATGTAACCATGTGGTGCCCTTTCTGCCAGCATACCGAGACCAGCGTGATTGAGACCAGGTATGTTCAACGGGATAATTCGGTGCGGCGCCGAAGGGTATGCGACGAATGTCAGGAACGGTTTACCACCTACGAATACTACGCTCCGAAGCAGCTGACCGTCATTAAATCCAATGGTGGGCGCGAAGATTTTTTCCGTGTCAAACTGTACAACTCGTTGAAAATTGCGCTGAACAAGCGAGGATTTTCCAGCGGAGAAATCGAGCAGTTAGTCACAGATATTGAAAACGAAATCCGACGTAACTATCCCAGAGAAGTCCATTCCAAGGAGATCGGTGAAGTGGTGATGAAGCATTTGAAAACTGTGGATAAAGTGGCGTACATCCGGTTTGCTTCGGTGTACCGGGATTTTCAGGATGTGGGCGCGTTTGAAGCCGAAATCCAGGGTATGGACTAGTTTACACCAATTTTCATGATCGAATTACAAAACCTGTATAAGCGATTCGATAACCGTCAAATCTACCGGGATTTATCTCTGGCAATCCCCGAAAATGAAATTACGGTCATCCTGGGAAAAAGCGGCGTAGGAAAGTCCGTTCTGCTGAAGCATATTCTTGGTTTAATTGCCCCCGACAGCGGGAAAGTGATTATTGAGGGCACAGATATTGTCCCGCTTTCCATTGATCAGCAACGAGAGTTTCGGCTAAAGTTTGGCATGGTCTTTCAAAGCTCAGCTTTGCTGGACTCACTGACGGTTGAAGAGAATGTAGGGCTGGGATTACGCAAACTTACAAATGAACCGGAAGAAAGGATCCGGGAAAAAGTAATGACCTGTCTTCAACAGGTGGGGCTTGAGGAAAATGCTCATCTTTTACCGGAAAAACTAAGTGGCGGGATGAAAAAACGCGCCGCCTTTGCCCGCGCAATTACCATGCAGCCGAAATATCTGCTGTATGATGAACCCACCACCGGTCTTGATCCGGTAACCGGGGACATGATTGTGAACCTGATTTTGAAATTTAACCGGGAGTTTGAGACGACTTCGATCATCGTAACACACGATATGGCGGCGACGATGAAGGTTGCCGACCGGATCGCCCTGCTGGAGAACGGGCAAATCCAGGCGGTCATGACGCCTTCAGAATTTGAGAACGGAGGACATCCGCTGGCTCAGGAATTTATTACGGGCGCATCCTATGACTTAAACGGTAATTCAGATTAACAAAATGAAACAACTTCACAAATATCGGACGCGAACGCTCTTGCTTATCATACTTGTGGTTGTAATAACGGGTTGTTACGACAGGGAGCGCATTAATCCGTTTGACCCGAACTCTGACACTCAGGCAGAACCGTTCAATTTACGAGTGGAATCTTCCGGCAACAGGGTGACGCTGGCTTGGAGTCCTGTGGACAGCCCGGATCTCACTGGATATAACATTTATCGGGCATTACAAGGAAATACGCTCAGCAAATTTGCCTCAGTGGCCGACTCGGTTTCTCGGTTTACAGATACGGATGTCACAAATCTTACACCATATGTTTACAGTGTCTCGGCGAATGGGAATGAGGATGAAACGTTTTTGGCGACGCCGGATACCATTATTCCCGGACCGACCCGGTACTGGGCGTTATCAGATGGAGCGCAATCGATGCTTCACCTGTCTCATGATGGTTTTCACCTTAATGAGTCGATTAGTATCTTCATCGCCCCGGAACTTATTATAGCACCGGGATTCAGGAATCTGGTACTCATTTATGATCGGTATGAAGGCGCCCTGTATTGGTATCAGCCAGGAAGTGAACCGTCCCTCATTGTCAGCGAGCTGGATCAGGTCTTGGATATTTTTAAAACGGCGGGGTCGTCAAAAATTTTTATGCTGCGGCAAGACAGTACGGTTGTCGCTGTGGATATCGAGAGCCAAACCACTCAAACCGTCCGGTTCTCGGGAAAACTCACCGCCGGGGCTGTTGGCAGTAATGGCGGCCTCTGGATAGCTGAAGACAATTCCCTGCTCTGGATGAGTTCGGGGAATTATCAAAAAGTTCGGTTTTATGAGGTGCCGGAAGAATCTGAAATTACGTCCATAGCCGATGCCGGCGATGACCTGATGTTTTTAGCGCTTCGGGAAGCGGGGAAGGTGGTTATACTTCAGAACGGTAACAAGGAAGGCGAAATCACGGAAGTGGACAATCCGGTTCAGATCGAGTATAGCGATCTGGACAACAGCCTGTGGATCAGGAGCTATAATTCATCCCTGGGAATCTACAGGATCTATCGATATCAGGGGGAAGAGTCGACGCGCATGTTTACCGGTGCCGGCTCGTTGTATGACATCGCAGTAAATCCTGTGGATGGCACGTGCCTGACTGCCGATTACGACAACGAGCGTTTCTACCGCATACAGCCTGACGGCGCCGTTCAAAGCCATGGCTCCTTTGGGGGCAAGGTGCACGAATTAGTTGTACAACGGTTACCAAGTGATTAATTTGGTTGAAAATTAGGAGGGAACATGGTCGATCAAACATTGTTAGAGATTTTAGCATGCCCAAAATGCAAGCAGGAACTTGAATATGACGAAGAGAATCAAAAACTGATTTGCAATGAATGTCGGCTGAAATATGATATCGAAAATGACATCCCGATTATGCTCATTGATGAGGCGGAAAGTTTCTAATCATTGGGGCTTGACATTTGGACCGCCCCCGTATAGATTCTCGCTTTATGCAAGTAATTCAACAACCAAGGAGATCGTTTACTGAACCTTTGATATCAGGGAACTGAAAACCCAGGTATACGCCTGGCAATCCTGGCAGGAAATCCTGCCGAAAACAAAATACGGACTGTGAACATGTACCTGTACTCAGGTTCAGAGACAGACGCGAATGAAAGGGCATTCGATTTCTGTCGCATGAAGGAGGCTTTATGTTGAAAACCCTTAATACACTTGTACGAAACACGCTGCTCGTTCTGCTTCTGATCGGATCTCCGGGGTTAATCTTCGCGCAGAGCGAAGCGAGCGGTATTTTCCTTTTAATTGCACCAGGGGCCCGTGCCGGCGGTATGGGCGAAGCGCAAGTCGCGCTGGCCAACGATGCATACGCCAGTTACTGGAATCCTGCAGGGCTTGCCTTCCAGGATAAACAGGAACTGGCTGCCATGCACGTCAACTGGCTTCCGGGACTGGCAGACGATCTTTATTACGAATTCGTTGCCTATCAGCGTAACGTCCCGAATCTCGGGACATTTGGCGCCCACTTTGTGTATCTCAGTCTCGGGGAACAGATCCGAACCGGCGAAACCGGTCCGGACGCCCTGGATACATTTTATAGCTACATGTGGAATATCAGCCTCTCCTATGGCGCGGCATTGAATGACCACTCCGCATTCGGGATGAATGCCAAGGTGTACCGGCAGTTTCTCGCGCCGGAGGGCGCCGCGGCCGAACTGGATAAGGACGGTGCCTCTACCGATTTTGCATTCGACCTGGCATATTTAAACAAACAATTATTTACAGATAGATTAGCTTTTGGCGCTACGCTCTCCAATATGGGGCCCAGCGTCACCTTTATCGACGCTGACCAGGCTGATCCGCCGCCCACCACGTTGCGGGTCGGGGTGAATATTGCGGCCATCCAGGGAGAACACAATACCGTCAACATCGTATACGATGCCAGCAAGATGCTGGTTGCCAAAGATGACCAGGGCCGGGCGGTTCCGTTCTACAAGGCGATTTTCACCAGCTGGTTCGATGATGACCCCCAGACGGAAATCAACCAGATCCTGCACAACTTTGGCGCCGAGTACTGGTACAGTCAAATGTTTGCCATCCGCGTGGGCGGGTTCTACCAGGTGTCAGGTGACTTCACCTCCGGAAGTGATGATCCGGGCGAAGCCGGTGGCTATCCGATTCCGACCTTTGGTGCCGGAATCCGGTACGCCAACTACGGGTTTGATTTTGGATACATTGCCGGTGACGATAATCACCCCCTGAACAATACGATGCGGTTCTCGCTCAATATGCAATTCTAGCGGGGACATCATCTTGAAACATTACGGTTCTCTGTTCAGCGGGGGAGCTCGCACTCTCGCAAAAAATATCTTTGTATTATCTTTTCTGTTCGTCTGTATTGCAGATATCCCAGTGATTACCGCCCAGATTCCGGGTAAATCCAATGTGCAGCTGTCCGGTAATTTCACTGTAGCAAACAACGTTGTGAACGGGAATCACCGGCTGGCAATTGTCCGGGTTGATTTTCAGCCGGATACGTCGGTGCTTACCACAGGTGATGGAACCTTTGACCTGAGTGACACCACTACGATTACCGATACCATCATCGATCCCCCACCGCACAACGCGGCGTATTTCAAGGACCAATTGGTTGCTCTCCATAATTACTACTCCCGCGTGTCCAACAATACACTTACCATCGATTGGCAAAACTCCCCGATATTTCCCAATGATACTGACGGCGCTTATACCCTGTCCGAGACCATGCGGGGTTACGGTAAAGGGTTCGCTGATACCACCCAGGAGAGTAACTGGGCGAAATTACTTGATGAAACTTATGACCTCACCAAAGGTGATGTGGATTTCAGCCAATATTCCACACTGGTCATTGCGCACGCCGGAGTCGGACAGGATTTTGATATTCCGCTGGACGACTCGCCATTCGATATCCAGTCAGCCTATCTGGATGCGGAATTTCTCCAGGACCATTTTTCGGATTCGCGGCGGGCAGAACTAGAAAATGCCGGAATTGAACACGTACTCATTTTGCCGGAAACGCAGAGCCAGCTGGATATCGGTATCGGACTAACCGGTACCTTTGCATTGCTTTTTGGATCCAGGATCGGGTTACCGGCTTTGTATAACACCGAAACCGGGGCCTCCGTTGTTGGAAAGTTCGGACTTATGGATTTGGGATCAAATAACGCCAACGGCATTGCACCGTCCTATCCCAGCGCCTGGACGCGGCTCTATGCCGGGTGGGACACGGCCAAAACGGTCAATAGCTCCGGTGATTACAGTGTTCAGTCGCCGGAAGCCGGAGGGCTGGAACCGACAATTCTCAAAATTCCCATCAATCACTCGGAATACTATCTCGTGGAAAACCGGTTGCGTCAGATCAGGTCGTCTTCGCTGGACTCGTTTATGGTGAATTTTGATACGCTTTTTGTCGAACGGGATCCGGAAACACACGTCATAACCGATGTAGAAGAATATGATGCCGGAATTCCGGGTGACGGACTCCTGATTTGGCACGTGGATGAATCACAGATCCAGGCAGGGCTTGCTGAGAATGCAATTAACACCGATCCGGACAGACGCGCGATCGATTTGGAGGAGGCTGACGGAGCACAGGACATTGGGCAGTATTATGGTGTGTTTGGCGGCGGTCGCGAAAACGGCTGGTTTTTTGACCTGTGGTTCGCCGGGAATGATGGGTTTTTCCATCTGAATCCCGACTATTCAACTGACGCCGATTCTACCATCGGCTTTACTCCGGAGACACATCCGGATTCATATACAAACAGCGGGACGTTTTCCGGCATTGCGATCACAGAGATACCGGCCGCTGATTCCCTGGTTCAGGTGCATGTGGATTTTGACCTGGATGTTCCGGGTTACCCGATCACCGGTCTGGCCAGCGATCCGGCGCATTTTCTTTCGCTGGGATACGGGAGCAATCACTTTTTAGTGAGTACAGCCATAGGAGCAAACACTCCGGATTCTTTGGAAGTCTGGATAAAGAACCGAAACAATATCGTTACATTTCCAGCAGGTGGAGTCAACCGGAATATTGAGTCGATTGCCGGCAGAATAAATGAACAAAACCAGGCAGTCTTTGGATTGCTGGAAGTGAATTCCGGGGTGGGACCGGATTCGGTATTTGTGGAGACATTGACCATTGAAAACGACGGAAGTCTTGTGCAACGCTCGTTGCTCAGTGGAGTAGCGGGGAGACCGGTCACTCAGGTGATTGACGACACGACCGGTTATATCTTTGGTACGGATCACAATCAGATTCACCGAGTTAATACCAGTGGGGGAGCGGATTGGGTTATAGAGGTGCCTGATTCGATAAAATCAATAAGTTTGACGAATAACGGGAATCTCTACATTGGCACTGAGAACGGTCTGTATTTGAGCACAGATGGCCAGGATGTTGTGCTCCGGGATGAAGAGCCAGCCTCAGAGTTAGTTACCTCCGGGAATGAGGTCTATATTCGAAATGACAGAGGACTAAGGGTGTATTCGGCCAATGACATCTCATATGTTGAGGCCGCGGATCAAAGTGCAATCCAGTACCATACGATTGCTGCTGCAGATATGGACGCAGACGGCCGGAATGAACTTGTTGCACTCGGACAGACTGAAACAGGTGAATGGCGAATTTTTGCATACAATAATAATGATGCATTGGTCAATAATTTTCCCATCGACCTTGACGGCGATTACCGAAACCTTTCGTTCGGGGTGAGCGATGCAAATCTCGACGGAACCCCGGAGATATTTGCGGCGAATGATTCCGGACAGATCTATGGTTTTGCATCTGACGGCAGCACTCTGAGTTACTTCCCAATCGATATCGGTGAGCCGGTGAGTGCGCCATTGTATTTCGGAAGTGAAAACAACGACCACTCCGTACTCGTGCAGGGGCAATCCGGACAGGTCTACGGGTATTATTCCCGACCGCTTAAATCCGGTGTTGAAGCCGGACGTACTCTCTGGAGTGGCCGAAACGGGAACGCATCCAACAGCAGATATGTACCGGCTTCTGTATTAGAACCAGGCACTCCGGATGATAAGCCGATTCGCCGGGCCTATGTCTATCCCAATCCAATAAAATCAAAATTTGCCACATTCCGAATCGAAGTGAATGCGGGGGATAGAATCCTTGTCTCACTCTATGATTTCTCCGGTCGGTTTATCAGAAACTGGGAGCTAAACGTCCATTCCAATGAATCCGTATATGAATTTGCATGGAGTACCTCCGAATTGCCAAGCGGCGTCTATTTCGGCCAGGTGGAAGTGACCGGAAACGGAATCAACCAGACCGAGATTGTAAAGGTTGCGATCACCCGATGAGACGATTGGCTCATGCGTTTTTCCTGGGATTTATGATTTTCAGTGCGGTATCAGGTTCTGCTCAACTGAATACACCTAATCATCCGGAACTGGAATGGTTCACTATTGAAACCGAGCATTTTTACGTCCATTTCTATGAGGAGACAGAGCGTTCTGCTCGTGTTGCGGCAAAAATAGCCGAAGAAGTTCACGGCCCGGTCACCGACCTGTATGATGTGGAACTTGATTCAAAGACGCATCTCATTCTGAAGGATACTGACGACTATTCCAATGGCGCGGCATATTATTACGATAACAAGATCGTCATCTGGGCGCTTCCGCTGGATTTTGAACTTCGCGGCAGCCATAACTGGCTCCGGGACGTGATTACTCACGAATTCACCCATATTGTCCAGCTCTACGCCTCTATGAAGTTCACCCGGAAAGTCCCGGCAATTTACTTCCAGTGGATAAATCCGGAACGGGAGCATCGGGAGGATGTCATCCGGGGATATCCGAATACGCTGGTTTCGTATCCTGTGGCAGGTACGGTAATTCCGCCGTGGTTCGCTGAGGGAGCTGCGCAGTACAATGTAAGGGAAACGCCATACGATTACTGGGATTCCCACCGGGATATGATTCTCCGGGACCGCGTGCTCCATGAGAATCTGTTGTCCTGGAACGGCATGAATGTCTTTGGGAAAAAGGGTGTTGGAAATGAATCTGTGTATAACCAGGGATTTTCGCTCGTGTCCTATATTGCCAGAGAATACGGCGACAAATCCCTGCACAGAATTACGGATGAGATGCAGTCACCGCTCGCAATCTCTTTTGACAACGCCGTTCGCCGCGTCACTGGCAGGTCAGGGCAGAGTGTCTATACTGACTGGGCCGATTCACTAAGACAGTTTTACTCGTTTCACACCGCGAATATTCGTGGTGCCGAAAGCGATATCGAAGTCCTCTCCGGTGAGAGCACGGGTAATTTCTATCCCCGCCTGAGTCCAACCGATTCGCTGGTGGCATATCTCTCAAACAAGGGGAACGATTATCTCTCCCAAACCGGACTTTTCCTGTATGATGTTGCGAAGGAGAAATCCCGGATGATCTCGCCGTTTGCGACTTCGAGCGCCGGATGGGCGCCGGACGGTAGAAAACTGGTGTATACGCATCCAAGTCAGCCCACAAAATACGGATCGCTCTATGACGATCTTTACCTCTACGATCTGGAGAAAGAGGAGGAAGAGCGGCTTACTGAAAATAAACGCGTAAAAAACCCGGATTGGTCACCAACGGACTCACTTGTGGTGTACGTCTCATCTTTTGACGGATCGCAGAACCTGTATCTGTACGATTTTGCCGCGGACTCCAGCCGGAAAATCACTGATTTCAGTAACGGTGAGCAGGTTTTTGCTCCGCGGTTCTCTGCGGACGGTTCCTCTATAGTCTTTGACATGAATACCACATTTGGTCGTGATATATACCAGTATTTTCTGAACGCTGACGAACTCACGCTCCTCATGGATTATCGCTGGGATGTCCGGACACCGGTCCTCCGAAACGATACACTCACCTTTGCTGACGATCGCACGGGAATCTTCAATATCTACCAGAGGGATTTGGATACCGGGGAAGAGTGGGCGCTCACGAATGTAACAGGTGGGGCATTTATGCCGGAGGTGACCGAATCCGGAATGCTCTATTTGGCACTGTATGAGGACGCTGGCTATCGCCTGGGAAGATTCGAGCCCAACGGGGAGGTTACGCCGGATTCAATGGAATACAAAAATTTTCCCGAGGAGATACCATCCGCCGACTATAATGATGAAAATATGGTCGGCCTGGATGCAGAGGAATATACCTCCCAATACTCGCATATGTTCCTCGTCCCCCGCCTGATGATTGAATACGGGACCGTAAAGCCAGGCGTTTATTTCTTCTCCAACGAAATTTTGGAGCAGATGAGCGTGATTGGTTCTGCCAGCATTAACCGTATCAAAGATATTGACCTGTTCCTGGCGTTCGACTATAACAAATTGAAGCCCACCCTCTATGCGGATCTGGCATTTCTGACCCGGAATATTACCGAGAAAATTTATTTCCATGAGGAACTCACCGGGCCAAACGATCCCCAGGAAAAGGCGGATATTCGGTTTACACTCATGCAAACGAATTTCGGCGTCAGAGGGGAGTGGTATCGGTTTCCGCTAGGGAAGCTGTCTTGGGACTTGTACGGTCGATTTGAACAATATAGTACCTTCATAAAATATCTACTTTCCGCAGAAGAAATTCCGTCACTCCCTGATAAAAATAATTTTATCTCCAAGTTGCGCTACGAGTACTATATAGGCCGCCATCTGCATTTCGATGTAGACTGGGAACCGTTTAAACTTCGTACCGGCCGGCTGTCGTATATCAATAGCGGAACCCACCTGAAAACGAGTGTTGCTTATAGTTACGAGCAGAACGACTTTATCAACGACTTCCGTATCTCTGAATCCGGCCTGCTGGAAGAAGTGTATACACCAAACAATTATCATAAAATCGAGAATCAACTGAATGTCGGCGTCACCCTGCCGTTTTGGGACAAGAGTGCGCTCACAGGAAAAATCCATACCGGATGGATTTCCAAGGAAAATGTGGATGACTTTTTCCATTTTTTTGGTGGTGGTATGCCCGGTATCAAAGGATATCCGTTTTATAGCATCGAAGGATCGCGGCTATGGAATAACACGGTGCAATGGATGGTACCGTTGGTCACCGGTGCGAATTGGCGATTTGTTCAGTTTAATTTTCGGGATATCTACCTGGGGCCGTATTACCAGATCGGCGACGCCTGGACGGACGGAATTAACAATATCGAGTGGAAACAGGCTGCCGGCATGGAATTGCGGATCGGCGGGTTTTCCTTTTATATGTATCCGACCGCCATTACCCTGGATGCAGCATACGGATTTAACTCATTCACGCTCCAGTCCGATGACACGGAAGGCTACGGGGAAGAGTGGCGGTATTACCTGAAATTACTGTTTGAGTTCGATACATAATCAGGAGTATACCATGCGTTATTTAACAAGTCTGCTTACCGTTTTCCTCATTCTCTGCAGCGTCGTATCCGCAGCTGATTTTGCCACGCAGCTCCGGTCGGAGAACCGGCTTACCCGATCCCCGGTAATTGAGTGGAATACCTATCTCCTGCAAGCGCAGGAGGATTCCATAGGATTGCCGCAGTCACCGCTTAACAAGAACTTTTTTAAATCAGCGCTTATTCCTGGCTGGGGACAATTATCCCAGGAAAAATATACTCACAGTGGCATATTCCTGGGAATAGAAGTCGCGGCATTCGTTGGATACTCGGTGTACGATCAGAAGTATGCGGATAAAAAGGATGAATTTCAGGCCCATGCCAAGGACCACTGGAGTGTTACTGACTGGCTTGATCTGTATAATCCACAGAGTGATCCGTCAACGCATACCGTACATATCCGGTATAAACCAACCGGGGAAGAGTTTGCCTATCCGGTGACCAACAACAGTGTGGATTATCCGTGTCCGCCGACCACCTGCCCGGAAGACTGGGAGATGGTCTGGGACCACGAGGGATACGAAAACGCCTACAAGTATGATCAGTTTGCTATGGGGTGGGATACATATGATCCGGCAAACCCGGATAATACGACAGATTCGGACGAAATCAATCCCAGTCGGTATGAGAATAAGTTATTACGGGACAAAGCGAACAGCTTCGCGGAAACCAGTACCATGTTTATTTACGGGGTCCTGTTTAACCACATCGCCTCAGCATTTGAAACAATTCTGTTTCCCCCGGAGGCCGACGAGGGGACAGCGTTTCGTATGCAGATGCGGTATCAACCAGCTCAGGTTCAGGATGAAATTATCAGTACCGTGAACCTGGAGTGCAGATGGTAAAAACTCATTGAAAGCGAAGCATTCCACCCATACCTTTGACGATACTATGATGAAACATATGCGCACAACACATTGGTTTACCCTGCTGCTCACTGCGATAATTTTCCTTGGATGCAACCGGGGCGCCAGGCGGGAACAGCAGGATGTTGAGTTCCGGTTCAACCGTGGAAAAGAATATTTCCAGGACGAAAAGTATTACAAGGCAATCGAGGATTTTAATTATGTTGTCCTGAACAATCCCGGTGGTGAGCATGCTGATGACGCACAGCTCTTTGTTGCTGATGCTCATTATGAACTTTCGGAATATGTAGTCGCCTCCTCAGAATATCGCCGGTTAATGCGCCGGTATCCGGAGAGTCCCCTGGTGGAGCAAGCCCAATATAAACTCGGGATGTGCCTGGTGGAACTCTCACCACACTATCAACTGGAACAACAGTACACCAGGCAAGCTATTAATACCATGCAGAGCTTCCTGGAAAGTTACCCCTACAGTCAATATGCGGAAGAGTTGACCGGCCTGATCGATGAACTGCGGGCAAAGTTGGCGCACAAAATGTACAGCAACGGGCACCTTTACTATGTGCTCCGGCAATATGATTCTGCGATTATCTACTACGATGAATTACTCAGCCAGTATTACGATACGCCCTGGGCAAACATTACCCGACTTGAACGAGCCAAATCATTGATGAACCTGGATCGGGATGAAGAAGCAATCACCCAGATCCGGGAATTATTAAACCGTGATCCGGAAGAGGAAATTCGCATTGAAGCCGAGAGTCTTTTACAGGAACTGAGCGAGACCCCGGCTGTCGCTGATAACTCCAAGGATCTGGAGTAATTCTCCGTGCAAATTTGTCTGATGGGCGGAACCTTCGATCCGCCGCATTGGGGCCACCTGCTCTTGGCGGAGATTCTCCGCGACTCCCATAGTATTCAACAGATTATATTCATTCCTGCGTATATTCCGCCCCACAAACAGGATGCCGATATCAGCAGCCCGGATCATCGTCTGGAAATGCTTTCGCTGATCTGTAAGGGAAATCCATATTTTGAGGTAGATCCCAGAGAAATCGATCGTAAGGGGGTCAGCTATACTATCGATACCGTCCGGGAGATTAAAGAGGAGCAAGGACTTACACGGAAAGATATTGGCCTGTTTATCGGTGCGGATAACCTGATCGAACTCGACTCCTGGAAGCAGGCCGACGAACTAGTCCGTGAATGTACAGTGCTGGTTGCAGCTCGTCCGAATGCTCCCATTGATGGAAAGACCCCGTATCGGAATGCGGTTCAATTTCTGGATCTCCCGGAGATAGAAATCTCTGGCAGCGACATCCGCACCCGGATGAAAGCGGGAAAGTCGATTAAATATCAGGTCCTTCCGGCCGTTGAAGAGTATATCACGAAAAACAATCTGTACGTTGACGGCTAACTCCGTCCTTTCGCATTTTTCCGTTAAAATCCACATTTTGTTCAGTACATTACATAAACAAAACATTTTGATTGTAGCACAGGAGGACGACACATGAATATGATTCGTATAGGTATACTCTCGTTCCTATTTGTTTTTTCCCCAGTGGCACTCGTTGCGCAAGAAGACTCTACGGCAACACAAGCCTGGGAAAATGCGTGGGGCACCGATCTTACATTTGCACATACCAGTTTTGATAACTGGTCCAAAGGTGGACGGAATACCTTAAGTCTGAACTGGTATAACGACATGCGGTTCACCTATGAACACGAAAAATCGAAATGGAGAAACACGGCGTTTTATGTGCTGGATTATACCCGGGTTGATCGCCAGGAAATCCAGAAGACGGATGATCGTCTCGAACTGGAATCAATTTACTCCTTTACGATTAAGCCGCCAGTGGATCCCTATGCTGCACTCACTATGAAAACCCAGTTGCTTCCGGGATATAATTATGTAGATGGTGAAAATACCGCACAAAACTCTGCTTTTTTTGACCCCGGATACGTCACACAATCTCTGGGATTTACCCATGCTATCGAAGAAATCCTTGTGACGCGGGCGGGCTACTCTGTCAAAGAGACATTCGCCCCGAAGTATGCGAAGGAGCAGATGGATGATTCCACAGATACCTACAAAATCGAATCCGGTCTTGAATTCGTCGCTGATTACAGCCAGAATTTTAGCGATAATGTCGAAGTAAAGAGCAAGTTTGAATTGTTTTCTGATTTGAAAGCACTCAATACAGTCGATGTGTTCTGGAAAAATTATCTTGCTGTTCGATTCAGGAAAAATATTACCCTCCAGTTTCAATTCACGCTCTGGTATGACCGGGATATCGATACCAAACGCCAGATTAAGGAGTCCACAACCGTCGGATTACATTATGCGATATTCTAATAGACTGAATTTCGGATTATTCCGCTTGTGAGGCAGGGCGCGTATCCATCTGAACAGATAACGGAAGTACCGCCGTACAGCAAATTAGCGGCAATTTATGACACCGTAATGGCTCACATCGATTATGAGGTGTGGATTGGCTATTATCAGTCGCTGGCGGAAAAACACGATATTGTACCTGAGCGTACGTTGGACATTTCTTGCGGCACAGGCCGGACTATTCCATATATGAAGACTTGGAGCGGTAACTTGTATTGTATGGATCAAAGCCTGCCGATGATACGAAAATTGTATGAATATTTTCCGAATTTCCGGAGCCGGTCCTGGGTAGGAGACATGTCGCATTTGCCGACGACACTCCAGTTTGATTTGATTATGAATATCCAGGACTCCGTCAATTATTATACCGATCCCACTCGGGTGCAACACCATCTGGAGAATGTCTATTCCCATCTCACTGCTGAGGGAAGTTATCTCTTTGATTTTTCTACCGTGGACAATATCCGAAATAATTTCATCGATATGGATGAGATTTACGAAGCGGATCGCTATGGTTATGAGCGGGTGAATACTTTTATGCCCAGGAAGCGGCTGAATCTGACGGAGTTCTATATTTGGGAGCAGGATACAGAGGAAGAGCAGGTATTTCTGGAAAAGCATTTACAAAAAATGTATACCATTGAAGAAATTGACCAATGTTTGCAGGATTCGCCATTCTCAGCGTGGTTTTTTTATGAAGATGAGTCCTTCCGGGAGGCGACATCCGAGGCTGAACGAGTGCATGTCGTGGTAAAAAAGTAATCCTGCGAAATTAGTGCTTTGTGCTGTTGAGAATTTTACTAAGTTTCGTTCCAACAAAAGGTATGTTAACTTAATCCATGATTTATTTTTATAACGTCTCGAAAAGATTTTCCCGGGGAAGCGGAGTGCGCGACCTCAATTTCAGCATCCACAGAGGGGAATTCGTCTGTATTGTTGGCCCTTCAGGGGCCGGGAAATCGACCGTTTTAAAATTAATCTACATGGATGAAAAACCCTCATCCGGAAAAGTCGTAGTCGATAACTTTGACAGCAGCATGCTGCAAAAGGATGGTGTCCCGTATCTGCGCCGGCGGGTGGGAATGGTCTTTCAGGATTTTCAACTGTTGCACGACCGGAATGTATACGATAACGTTGCCCTGGCATTGCGTGTGATGCGTGTCCGCCGGCGTAAGATTAAGAAGCGTGTCCTGCAAGCTCTGAACAGTGTTGGAATAGGCCACCGAGCTCAGTATTATCCGCAGGAGCTTTCAGGCGGTGAACAGCAGCGGGTATCTATCGCCCGGGCTGTAGTAAAAGAGCCGATTGTGCTCCTGGCGGATGAGCCCACCGGGAATCTGGATCCACAGGTGGCCCGGGAAATACTGGCACTACTGAGGCGCATCAACGAAAAAGGAACAGCTGTTGTGATGGCGACGCACAACTACAATCTGATTAAAGAGACTCCGTTTCGTCGGATCAGATTAGAAGAGGGAGCCATGGTGGACCAATGAGCGCCGGATTTTTAATCAAGGAAGGGTTCACCGGGCTGACACGTGCGAAATTTCCCTCGTTCGTCGCCATCCTGACGATAACTATATCACTTACACTACTGGGGATGGCGTACCTGGGAGGCACCAATCTGTATCGTGGATTCAATGCCATGAAATCACAGTTTGGCGTGGAGGTATTTTTGCTGCCCAGCGCCACAGATTACGACCGCTCCCGGATTGAGGAGCAGTTAGAACAGTCGGAGTTGGTGTCGGGGTGGGAGTATGTTACCAAAGAGGATGCGGCGAAACGGTTTCGGGAAGAATTCGGTGAAAATATCAATGAGGTGTTGGATGCCAATCCGCTACCGGAATCATATACGGTATTTCTGGACGCCCGCAATCACGATTATAATGACGTATCTTTGGTGGCCCAGGAATTATCCCGCATGAACGGGGTGGACGAGGTACAGTATCGACAAGGGTTGTTGCGCCTGCTGGACCGCTATTTTAATGCCGTCCTCATCGGAGGAGGGATCATTCTGGCTATAATTCTTGGAGCGGCCATATTATTAGTGGCAAACACTATTAAACTCAGTATTTTTGCCAAGCGGGAAGTCATTCGCATAATGCGCCTGGTTGGCGCCACGGATCTTTTTATTAAGACGCCGTTTATCATAGAAGGGTTGCTCCAGGGGATTATCGGGGCAGGCCTGTCACTGGGTATATTATACGGGGCCATCCAGGGAACAAATTATTTGTTACGCAGTTTTTTTCAGGCGAACCTGGCAATGGATTTACCAATGATTGTCGGGGTAATTGGAGCAGGAATATTGTTTGGATTACTGGGGAGTTACAGGTCAATCAAGATGTTTATTACCCAGATCCGGATATAACAGTGGGGAGTTGTATCTTGATTTTATTTGAAATAGGGGATAATTTTTCCAGATATAATCTGGTGAAAACTGATTAGGTAACGGAGATGGTTGCTGAAATATTAACAGATAGAGAAAATGCCGTTCTGGAAGCCGTCATCCTGGATTTTGTCCAGTCGGCAAAGCCGGTAGGCTCCCGGAATGTAGCAAAGAATTCGGTGCTGGATGTCAGTGCGGCTACGATTCGGAATGCTATGGCCGATCTGGAGGATAAGGGCTATCTGACCCATCCGCATACTTCTGCCGGCCGGATTCCGACGGATAAGGGGTACCGGTACTACGTCGACTGGCTAATGAAAATTTCCGGTCTGACCAAGGAAGAACGGAGTCTGTTAACTCTGGAAGTGGATCAGAATGCTCAGGATGTGGAAGAAATTCTGAAAAAGACTTCCCGGGTTCTGGGGCAGTTGTCCGACGAGCTTGGGATAGTTCTGGCTCCACAGTTTTATCAGGGCATCCTGAAAAAGCTCGAATTGGTTGAAATCTCCAGTGATAAACTGTTAGTCGTCATCAACATTAAGTCTGGAATCGTGAAGACCGTGATTATCGAAGTAGCACATGCCATCCCCCGGGAACGGCTTCCGGACATCTCGCAGCTTTTAAATGAACGGCTGGCCGGATTAACGTTGGAAGAGGTAAAGCGAACCATTGATGAACGCTTCCGGGATCTGGAGGATTCGGATGATGAGTTAATTCAGATGATCCTGGAAAAATCCGATTCGTTGTTTGATTTTACCGAAAGGGTGGATGTCCATGTCTCCGGCGCAAAGAATATCGTGCGACAGCCGGAACTGCAGGATCCGGAAAAAATGACCAGTTTTATGGAGTTGGTCGAGCAGGGAGAGCAATTAGCGGATCTTTTCCAGGGATATGAGGATTCAACCGAAGACCTCTTTATAACAATAGGCTCAGAGAATAAGCGGGCAGTAATCTCGGATTATAGTATCGTCGCCAGTACCTATAATTATAGCGGTCTCACGGGGACCATTGCCATTCTTGGCCCAAAACGGATGTATTATGACCGGATTGCAGCATTAGTGCGGGTAACGGCGAATTTAATCAGTGAACAATCAAATGAAACGTAATTGAAAGCGAATTACAGGAATTTAATTATGGCAGAAGAGACTAAAGATCAAGCACAGGAAAGTGCTGAAGATAAAGAAATATTCGACGAAGAAGCAGATAGTCGACAAAACGGTCAACAGGAAGAACCGGCGGATACGACGAACGACGAACAGGAGGGTGAGGTCGAGGCTTCGGAAGAGGAAGAACTTTCGGAAGAAGAGCGGTTAGAGCAGCAGTTGAATGAACTGCAGGCCCAGTACAACGAACTCAACGACAAGTACCTCCGAATTGCTGCGGAGTTCGAGAATTATAAAAAACGGACCGATCGCGAATTTTCACGGCAGGTGCAGTTTGCCAATGAAGATTTGTTCAGGGATGTGCTCCCGATCCTAGATGATCTGGAACGGGCTGTAAATTCGACCAGGGAGGAATCCTCTTTCGAAAAATTAAAGGAGGGCGTAATGCTGGTCTACAATAATTTCAAGAACCTGTTGGAGCGCCGCGGGGTAGAACCCATCGATTCTGTCGGTGAGCCGTTTGATCCGGAACTCCATGAAGCGATGATGGTCCGTGAGTCGGACGAATACGATTCCGAAACCGTTGTTGAGGAATTCGAACGCGGCTACAAATTGGGAGATAAAGTTCTTCGACATGCTAAAGTTGTGGTGAGTAAATAGATATGCCGAAAGATTATTACGATGTTTTAGGGATCGACCGGAATGCCTCGCAGGATGAGATTAAAAAGGCCTATCGCAAAAAGGCCGTGAAGTACCATCCGGATAAAAATCCGGACGATCCTGAAGCTGAAAAGAAATTTAAGGAAGCCGCAGAGGCCTACGCCGTATTAGGGGATGAAGAAAAGCGGAAAAAGTATGATCGCTTTGGACATCAGGGCGTCGGTAGTGGTGCTGGTGCAGGCGGTGCTGGTGCCCAGGGCTTTGGTGGATTCTCCAATGTGGAAGATATTTTCGATGCGTTTGGCGATATCTTTGGCGGTGGTGGCGGTAGCGGATTCGGTGGATTCGGCGATATCTTCGGAGGAGCACGTCGTTCCGGTCGGCGCCGGCAACGCGGCTCGGACAAAGGAAGCGACCTGAAAATCCGGCTCAAGTTATCTTTGGAAGAAATTGCGGAAGGCGTTTCCAAAAAAGTCAAAGTCCGGCGTCTGGAACGCTGCGAAGAATGTAACGGCAGCGGTGCCAAAGATCCCGATGCCGTGAAAACGTGTCAGGTATGTGGTGGACAGGGTGAAGTACGTCAGAGCACTCAATCCATCTTTGGGCAGATGGTGAACGTACGACAATGCGCCAACTGTGATGGAACTGGTGAAGTGATTGAGGACCTCTGCAGGACATGTGGCGGATCCGGATTGGTCAAGCAGGAAAAAACTATTGCAGTGGATGTTCCGGCCGGCGTGGCGAATGGGAACTATATGACAATTCGCGGCGAAGGCAACAAAGGACCCCACGGCGGACCACCCGGAAATCTCATTGTACTGTTTGAGGAAAAATCGCACAAATTTTTTACCCGTAAAGGCGATGATATTCTTCTTGAAGCACGCATCTCGATCTCCCAGGCGGTGTTGGGTGACGAAATAAAAGTTCCGACCCTGAACGGAAAAGCCAGCCTGAAAATTCCAGCAGGAATTCAATCCGGAAAAGTGCTCCGGATGCGGAAAAAAGGATTACCATCCCTGGAAAGCTCCCGGAAGGGGGACCAGTTGGTGAAGGTGAAAGTATTTACACCTCAGAAAATAACCGATGAGGAAAAGGAACTGTTTCGGCAACTCCGGGAATTCGATGAAGAACACCGGGAAAACGGAGAAGGCGGTTTGTTTGAAAAAGTCAAGAATGCCTTCAACGCCTGACTGAGTTTATGCTCAATCAGTAGTTAAATTTAAGTGAATTAGCAGAGGGGCACTTGCGGCTGACTACACAGGAACGTCGGGTGGTTACTTTCCTGGTCATCACCCTGTTTGTTAGCGGCGGCATCCGGCTGGTTCAATCGTATCGTTCCGTTCCCACAGCCCAACAACAATTTACGGATTCCCTGCTGGTTGCGCGAGCAACTCAGGTGGATTCTCTGGTGAAAACGCATCAGGCTCCCACCAGCAAAACGCCCGCCCTCGCTCCGATGGTTAATCAACGGGTCTCCTTACAGCTTAATATTAATACTGCTGACCGGGAATCCCTGATGGAATTACCCCGGATTGGCCCCGCGATGTCTAAACGAATTATTGCACATCGCGAAAAGAATGGATATTTTAAATCGTTTGAAGATTTGCTGAAAGTGAAGGGGATAGGCCCGGCTACAATTCAAAAATTGAAACCATTTATCTATTTTTAAACCGAGTCAGCCCATAATGAATTAGGAGGTAGCGTGGCTTACGAAATTGAATCGAAACAGCATTGGGGATTAAACCTGCTGATTGTACTGTTGGTTGGTGTTCTTTTCGCCGTTCTGATGATTCCAAAACAGATATGGGAAGAGGAAGAACAGTATCGCCAGGAAAGCCGGCAGAATATGCAAAATTTGTGGAAAGTTGAAAATGTCTTTTTTGATTTGACCGATTCGTATACGGAAATCGGTGAAAACGCCATCACCGTTGTCAATGCGGTCTACGATTCATTACAAGACAGTGTAGAATTCTATGGGAACCAGTCGTTAACGGTTCCTCCTAAATCATTTACTCTGAATGTTGAACGGAATGCTATCGTTGAATGGATTGATTCGACCCTGGCTGATACCACGTATCAGGCGTATTGGCAAGAACTAGTTGAGTATGTTAACAATGTAGCTGTAGATGATTCCACCAATTCCGGGCAATTTGCTCATATGCTCCTCTCTGCAGCCTATGATTCCGTCAAAGCTGATACGACATGGTCAGGGCAACAGACGGTAACGATTCCGTTTACATATGATTTATTCGTCGGCCGCGACTACGCAGGCGCGTACGACACGACCTTTGTTACCTCCAAACGTACTGAAACCACGGTCTTTGATACTTCCTTCCATGCCATTATATCTGCCGATGAAGAAGATACTACGGCTTTGGATACACTTTGGTTTCCCAAGCGGGATTTAAGTGATATGCAGTTCCGGTATGAGAATATTCGATTTATTGATACGAGCATTACCAGAGAGACCCGGTGGATTACCGAAACTATTCAGAACCGGCCAACAAAAGAATGGTTGTATGGTCCACTCACCGGCAAACCGTACGAAATTCGAATTACCGGTGGAGATGTCCAGCACTTACGTATCACTTCTCCCATCGAAGGTGAATATAGAGAACGCCGCTATGTGGTCTTTGCGTTTTCAGATACCAGTCATGGATTTATTGAAGACGGGGAAGTAAGCTGGGAAGAGGAATAATCCCCACACATCCCGTGGTGAACCTTCGACTAAGATTGGGGCGAAAATAGGGTGGTTGGCGTATCTTTCCTTGGGAAAGCTGTTGTTTATATCCAACAAATTACTGACGGGGGAAAACCGGTTATTGAAATGGCCGGCCAAACTCACCTTTCGTCTGATTGGCACCTGGGAAATATTACAACCCCGGATTTCCGGGGCGAAATTCACGAAATACTTCAGATCGTCAAAAATGATCTGCATTTTCCCGATCGTATACTGAGTATTGTTCTGCCTCCTGAATGGATTCATTCTTACATTGCACATGTCGATACCGCATTACCACCAGATCGGCAACGTGAATTTCTTCACTGGGAGGCAAAAAAACGGATCGGGTCCCAATATGAGCGGTTGGAAACCCGGCTGTATCCTATGCGAACTTCTGACGGCATAGAAGAAATTCTAAGTGTCAATCTTCCGGAGAAACTGCTGCAAAATTTGAAGGCGGCAGCCGACGAAATCCATCTGACCATCGAGTCAGCCGAGTTAAGCGCAGTTAGTGCATCCAGTAATATTCCGCAAGCCAACGAAATGAGGTATTTAGCCCGGTTTACCACAGACACGGTCGAAATTACGCAATTCAGTAACGGGGTTATTGAAGGGGCGGGATTGTATCGGTTGCAACCTGATGAAAGCCCCCAGTTACTCCGGTGTAGTGGTGGGATGTCGGTCGCACAAGAATTTCGAGCGGTTTTGTCCGCTGTTTTGAGTGGCGAGTCGATGGGATCCATACCGGTTCATGTTTACGGGCTGGATATCCCGGAGGCCATTCATTTTGCTGTGGAGTCCGAGACAGGGTACAGTTACCTCCCTTCATTTTCGGGATTCCATGTCAATTTCAGAGATGAAGCTGATTTGGCGGGTGAATCAAAGTATGCGGAGGTTGCCGGAGCTATTCGACAGGCGGTGGCAGGCACATTATGATCAGGATAAATCTGCTTGAGAAAGATCGCCTGGGCCAGGATCCGCTGGAATCTGACCTTCCCGAAGATGCTGGTGTTCCAAAAGAAGAACCGACCGGCGTCCCCCCTGAGGAAGCGGAAACACAAGCAGCAGAGCCTGAAGAAGAACTGCAGGAAACGGAACCAGCCGAAGATAGTGAACCAAAGGTTCATCTCCCGAGAGGGAAGAAGCGACAGCCGGGACAGCCGCCCCGCAAGCGCCCCCCGAAAGATGCGGCATTATCCAGGGGGCCCTCTACCGGATTTATTGTATTCTTGTTGCTTATTGCAATTGGTGTGACGGCTTATTTTTCCTTTTTCCACAAATCGGATATGCCGGAACCGGTGCCGGTGAGTACGGATACGACGGTACAGGAAATTACCCAGGATACGGTTACTACTCAGCCCGCCGCTGAAGCGTCACAGCAGGTGCCGCCGGAGACCAAACAAATCCCGGAAAGAGCTGAATCCCCCGGCTATTTTCAGAAATTTAGCGATCAGGAATTACGTTATGCGGTAGCACATGGCAAGAAAAAACTGGAAAGCGCTTATCGCCTATTGAGTAGTATCCAGAACCAAAGTGATCTCGGATTTTTATCCATCGGGAATGAACATCTGACGCTCAGTGCGATCACCGAATCGCCCTCATTTGCAAACCGGATACGCCGGCAGGTAACAAACACCAGTATTATCCGTAATATAGAATTATTTCAGGTAACCGGACTCACCAGTGACAATTTTACCGAGGTGTCGGTATATGCAAATCTGACAGCGCTGGAACGGCAAGCAGAGTCTACCGATCTCCGCCAGGTCGATATCGGTGATGTACACCACCAACTAAAGGAATGGATAAGCATTCCGACAATTGAACTTACCGAGTGGAACGCGAAACAGGTCAATAACGTCAATGGCTGGAATAGGGGACCGTTATATATCCAGATGGCCGGAACAAAGACCGGGATTATTCGGGTGATTCATTCCCTGAAGAATTATGGGTACAATTTCGGGGTCTCTAAAATTTATGTTTATGCGCCCCGGGGAAATGCGAATACTTCTGACCAGTATATTTTTAAACTGTTTATCACACTATTCGGTGCAGAGAATCTATGACCCGGGTGATTGCTGGCGAGCACAAAGGCCTCAATCTTCATAATCCCCCCGGGAAATCTATACGTCCTTCGACCGACCGAACCAAAGAGTGGATCTATTCAGTCCTGTATGACGTGAGTGAATTAACCGTCCTTGATATTTTCTGTGGCGCCGGCAACCTCGGGATAGAAGCACTCAGTCGCGGTGCTTCGCGTTGTACCTTTGTTGATTCGGCATCTAAGGCAGTGAAACTAACCACGGAAAATATTGCATTAACCGAATATGAGGACCGAACTCAGGTAATACGCCTTGATGCTCTCAAGTTTTTGAAGGAGGCGGGAGCTCTGTTTGATCTTATAGTGGCTGACCCACCCTATGAATACGAGGACATTGAGAAACTCATCCCACTGGCAGTAGACCGGCTTACCGAACCCGGACGATTCTTTCTGGAAACGAGTCTGCCTATCACCGGGACACTACCGGACCATATCACAGAAATCCGGCAGGAATCGATGGGCGGTACTGTCGTAACCGTTTACGGAGAACTGGAATGAAAAAAGCAATATATCCCGGCACATTCGATCCGATTACCTTCGGACATCTTGATATCATTAAACGGGCTGTTCGGCTATTTGATCATGTGGTCATCAGTGTGGCAGAGAATCCAGGTAAGAATCCCCTGTTTACGGCCGAGGAACGGGTGAAGATGATTGAAGAAGTCTGTGACGTGAAAAATGTTTCCGTAGACCGATTTCAGGGCTTGCTGGTAGAATATGCCAAAGAACAAGGGGCTATCGCTCTGATTCGCGGGCTCCGGGCTGTCAGCGATTTTGAATACGAATTCCAGATGGCCCTGGTGAACAGAAAACTCTCGGAAGAACTCAGTACGGTATTTCTGATGCCGCACGAACAATATACACACTTGAATTCATCAATTGTCAGGGAAGTCGCCAGCTTCGGCGGAGATGTGAGCCCATATGTCCCGGGGAAGATCGTGACATACCTCAAGGAAAAATTTTCGGAGTAGAACCAGTATGGATGTTATTGAATCATTACGAACACGCGCCAGGGCAGAACGCAAAACGGTTGTATTTCCGGAATCTGAAGACGCACGAATCCTGGAAGCGGCAGCTACACTTGCGAAGGAAAAACTCGTCAATCCTGTGCTTATCGGAAACAGCGATGATGTCGGCAAACAAGCTGAGGAAATTGGCATTGCTTTGGATGGCGTTCAAATTGTAACTCCTCAGAAAACTTCGTATCTTAATGAAGCTATAGAAGTGTTTTTTGAAAACCGAAAGCACAAGGGCGTCGACAGGAACCAGGCTCGGGACGAAGTGCTAAACCCGGTAATGTTTGGAGCCATGATGGTCCATCTGGGGGAAGCCGATGCATGTGTCGCCGGCGCTGCAACCGCCACGGGCAAAGTGATACGCGCTGCAATCCTGGGGATTGGAATGGCGGAGGGCATTAAAGTTGTCTCCGGGAATTTTTTGATGATTACCCCGGATGGCACGAACTATTCTTTTGCTGATTCTGCCGTCGTACCTGATCCAACATCGGAGCAGTTGGCTGATATTGCTATTTCAACGGCGAAAACGCATCAGGCGCTGACTGAGGAAGAACCGAAGGTTGCCATGCTCTCTTTCTCAACAAAGGGTAGTGCGAGCCATGAGCGCGTGGATAAGGTGACCAGAGCATTATCTATGCTTAGAGAAAAGGCCCCGGATCTCCCGGTCGATGGCGAATTGCAGTTCGATGCGGCAATCATGCCGGATATCGGAAAACGGAAGGCACCAGACAGTGCAATTGCCGGTCACGCAAATGTGTTAATATTTCCGGATCTGGACAGCGGAAATATCGGCTATAAAATTGCCCAGCGATTGGGCGGGTGTACCGCACTCGGGCCTATTGTGCAGGGAACAAAACAGCCGATGCACGATTTATCCAGAGGCTGTTCAGCCGACGATGTGGTCCTCGTGGCTACTATTGCAGCGGTTCAGGCAGGAAATGCTGAGTAATAAAACGGGTATAAGGAATAAAAGGAGCGAATAGAGCAATGCCAACCTATGAATACGGATGTAAGGCATGCGGCCATCGATTTGAGGAGTTTCAGAGCATGTCGGACGATCCCATCAAAATCTGTCCCGAATGTGGTGAAGAGAGCGTTGAACGGCTTATGAGTAGCGGCGCCGGACTCATATTCAAGGGGACCGGGTTTTACATCACCGATTATAAAAACAAAAATGGTTCCGGCGGTAACAATGGAAGAAAGGGTTCATCCAAGTCGAGTGAATCAAATACGAAATCGGACGCATCATCTTCGGAATCAAAAAAAACTAATACTGAATCTGACTAACATCTGAAGCAGGAGGAGGACTTTACTGTGTTTACCCAGCTCACTCCACCAACATCTGGTGACAAAATTACCGTGGAGAATGGCGAACTTCAGGTACCCGACAATCCTGTCATCCCTTTTATCGAGGGGGACGGCATCGGGCCTGATATCTGGAAAGCTACCAAGCGAGTCATTGACGCCGCCGTAGATAAATCATATGGTGGCGATAAAGAAATTGAATGGTTTGAAATCTACGCCGGCGAAAAGGCGAAAGATAAATACGATGAGTGGCTTCCGGAGGATACTAAAACCGCAATCACCGAATATATTGTTGCCATTAAAGGCCCATTGACCACGCCGGTCGGTGGTGGTATTCGGAGCTTGAATGTGGCACTCAGACAGCAACTGAATCTCTATGCCTGTGTTCGTCCGGTCCGCTGGTATAATGGTGTCCCCAGTCCGGTGAAAGAGCCCGAAAAACTGGATGTGGTTATCTTCCGGGAAAACACCGAGGACGTCTACGCCGGTATCGAATGGCAGGAAGGAACAGCGGACGCAGGCAAGGTTATTGACTTTCTGAACGATACCATGGGAAAGAATGTCCGGGAGGATTCGGGCATTGGTATTAAGCCAATAAGCATTACCGGGACAAAACAGCTCGTTGCGAAGGCCATCCGATATGCTATCGATCACAATCGCAAAAGCGTAACCCTCGTGCATAAAGGAAACATTATGAAGTTCACCGAAGGGGCTTTTAAGGAATGGGGTTACGAAGTTGCCCGTGAACAGTTCGGTGATATTACTATCTCGGAGGACGAAGTCTGGGAAAAGCATGAAGGTCAGGTTCCCGAGGGGAAGATCCTGATTAAGGACCGGATTGCTGATGCCATGTTCCAGCAGGTGCTCCTGCGCCCCGATGAATACGAGGTTATCGCCACGCCGAACCTGAATGGTGATTATCTGTCCGATGCGTGTGCCGCACAAGTTGGAGGCCTGGGTATGGCGCCCGGCGCAAACATCGGCGACTACGTGGCCCTGTTCGAAGCCACCCACGGGACGGCTCCGAAATATACCGGCATGGATAAGGTCAATCCGGGCTCCTTGATACTCTCAGCTGTGATGATGCTGGAATATCTTGGCTGGGACGAAGCCATGGAAATGGTGGAGTCAGCCATGGAAAAGACAATCGAACAGAAAAAAGTTACTTACGACCTGGAACGCCAGATGGAGGGAGCCACAAAGCTCAAAACATCCGAGTTTGCCAGCGCTATCATAGAAAACATGTAGGAGTTTCCGGACAAACGATTCGGACGAACAGGCGGAGCAATTTTGCTCCGCCTTCTTTTTAATTGCCTGGGGCGGAAAATGAAGCAGAAGGGTTTGCCTTCAGTCGGAGGTTATAACTTCTCATGGTTGAATATATCAAACAACATCGTATTGACATCGGATTACTGTGGCTGCGCGTCCTGATGGGCCTCGGGATTATGACACACGGGTATCGGAAAATTTTCTCTGGCAATATGGATGGATTTGCCAATGGTGTGGCCGACCTGGGTTTTCCGCTGCCCGAATTATTTGCATGGCTTGCGGCTCTTTCTGAATTTGCAGGTGGCTGGATGCTCGTATTGGGGCTCGGGACCCGTATTGCGGCTATTTTCCTTATAGGAACCATGTTTGTGGCCGCGTTTCTCCAGCATGCCGGCGATTCCTTCGGCACCAGGGAAAAATCGTTGATGTATCTGACCATGGCCGGCACGGTGGGTATAATTGGACCAGGTAAGTTCTCCCTGGATTATCTATTCGGGAAATATTTGCGAAAAAAATCGAAATAAGTACCACAAATTGACGGAATCACTACGATAATTCCGGGTACCGCCAATCTGAAGTTGTAGTTATCCTGACTCAGGGATAGTTTTAAATATCATCAGTTTCCCGTACCTTGTGCTGATAAGTGTGTGAACCAATGATGCTGGACAAAAAATGAAATTTATTGATTACGTTGAAGTGGAGGTTGCCGGCGGTCATGGCGGCATGGGCTGCGTCAGTTTTCGCCGTGAGAAGTTTGTACCAAAGGGTGGACCTGATGGTGGTGACGGTGGCAAGGGTGGATCGGTTCTCTGTAAAGTCGATCCCCAGTTGCAGACGCTGCAGGATATTCGGTATCACAGCAAGTACAAGGCGCCTGGCGGTAAACATGGCGACAGCGCCAATAAAACGGGTGCCAGCGGCAAGGATGTGGTGTTATCGGTACCGCCCGGCACAGTGGTTAAGGATTTAGATACCGGAGAAGTACTCGCCGATTTACAGGAACCGGAGGATCAGGTAATCGTTGCGAAAGGTGGAAACGGCGGTAAAGGAAATACCCGTTTCAAATCCTCCACAAACCGGGCTCCCCGGAAGGCGACACCGGGATTTGCCGGCGAAGAACGGAAAATCAGCCTGGAATTGAAGCTCCTTGCTGATGTTGGCCTTGTCGGGTTCCCGAATGCCGGAAAATCGACGCTGATTTCCCGCATTTCCTCGGCAAAACCGAAAATCGCAGACTATCCGTTTACTACTCTGACACCCAATCTTGGAGTTGTCAGGTACAGTGACTTTAAATCATTTGTCATGGCCGATATCCCCGGTCTGATAGAAGGAGCACACGCGGGCAAAGGGCTCGGGGATCAGTTCTTGCGCCATATCGAACGGACAAAGGTCCTTTTGGTCCTCATAGATGTGAACGAAGAGGATATCCTGGAAAAATATCAGAAACTGGTTGGGGAGCTGGAAGCATACGATCCGAAAATTACCCGGAAGCCCCGGTATTTGGTGCTCTCGAAAACGGATACGGTACAGGAAATCCCCAAGATAGATGATGTTCCCGAGAAGATAATAGACGTACTGCCGATTTCGTCTGTGTCCGGAGAGGGCTTAGATACTTTGCGGAATCGTGTTGGCACAACCCTGGATAAAATCCGAACGCATACCATTGAACATTGACCTGACCATAGAAGAATTGGCAGCCATCTACGCTCTGATGGATTGCCAAAAAATCGGGGTCCGGCGTGCGAGGATCCTGCTTTCGCATTATCGAGCGGCACAGCGGGTTTTTGAAAGTACGCCCCCGGAACTTGCATCCGTCGCCGGATTTGAAAAGCAGCTCGCTGACGCACTGCAAGATTGCAAAGTCAGAGACGATCACTGGGAAAAGGCCCGACGAATCAAGGAAACGGGTACCAGGATATTCCATTTCCTCAACTCAAACTATCCTGAACGGTTACGGCAAGTGCCAGATGCACCGATCCTGTTGTACGGTGTTGGCGAATTGAAAGAAGCGGACGATCAGGCCATCGCGGTCGTCGGTACCCGATCCAGCAGTAAGTACGGAAATCAGGTGACCAGAGAATTGACCACTGAACTGGTAAAGAACGGATTTACTATTGTGAGTGGTCTGGCCCGTGGTATCGATACAGAAGCGCATACTACCGCACTGGACTCCGGCGGCAGGACAATCGCCGTTCTGGGCAGCGGCATCGACCAGATTTATCCCAGAGAAAATACAGCGTTGGCGAAGAAAATTGCACAGCAGGGCATGGTCTGCACCGAATATTATCTTGGTACCGATCCCGATGCGAAAAATTTCCCAGAACGAAACCGGATAATCAGCGGACTATCACTGGGAACCGTAGTCATTGAAGCGGGGCATAAGAGCGGTGCGATATTAACGGCATTAATTGCGCTGGAGCAAAACCGGGAGGTATTTGCTGTACCGGGACGTATCGACAGCAAGCGTAGTATAGGTGCAAACCGCCTGATCAAACACGGTGCAAAACTGGTTCAAACGGTTGATGATATACTCGAGGAGCTGTCGGGACAACTTGACTTTCAGAGAAACCAGAAGCCGAAGGTGAATCAAGTTGATTTATCGCCAGACGAAGAATCCGTTTATAAAATGTTGTCCGATGAGCCAGTCCATATCGATGAAATTGCGCAATCGCTGGGACAACCTTCTCCGAAGGTATTAACCATACTTTTGGGTATGGAATTGAAGTCGATTGTTGAACAACTCCCCGGAAAAAATTTTAAAAAGGCGTAGTGCGGCAACCCATTATCACTTTCACGAATTCATTTTGCAATTCGATAGCGGATGCGGTAATTTTATTCAGTTCAGAATGGGAGCAAGGCATGATTTCGCTCACATACAACCAATCGTAATCTGCGTATGTTAGCCATGCAGATTTATTTGTAGCAAACCGACTGGATCGAAGGCAAACAAGGTATTTCCATAGAATAACAAAGGAGGTAGGAGCAATGGGTAAATCAGTTCGTACGTTAGTCAGTCTCTTAGTCATAGTTTTTGTTTTTAGTATCAGCCTGCAGAATTGTGGCTCTTCCCGTTCCGGGAGTACGGAAGAAAGTCCCATGAAGGATGTGCCTGAATGGTTTCTGGTTCAGCCTGAAGCCGAAGATGCAATTTATGGCGTCGGGAGTGCCAAAAAACAGAACCCTTCTCTGGCAAGAAAGTCTGCGATTGCGCGGGCGCGGGACGATATCGCATCCCAGGTGCAGACTAAAGTGTCCTCAATGTTAAAGGACTTTATGCAGGAATCCGGCGTAGGGGAAAACGCGCAGGCATTGGAATTCACTCAGAGTGTTAGCAAACAGGTCGTGGATATTTCCCTGGAAGGCAGTAAAGTTAAAGAAGTCTATCCTGCCAAGGATGGGACCTTTTATGCATTGGTAGAATATCCGCTGGAATCGCTGCGGCAGTCCACCTTGAGTGAAGCCCAAAAGCAGGAAGCACTCTATAACGAATTTAAGGCACAGCAGGGATTTGACGCCCTCAAAGAAGAAATCAATAACATGGAATAAACCGTTTCCGTGAATTTGAATTTCCGGGCGGACATTTTTATAACGCGACAGGTATCCCGGAAATGCCTGGTATTCGGGTGGATTGTTTTTCTGTTTTTTCCTCTGTCCATAACCGCGCAGGCCCCTCCGGCGTGGTTATACAATCCACCCCGGGATGCCAGCCATTTGTACGGCGTGGGAATCGCTCCGTATTACACTAGCGATTCACTCACTTATGTCATGGCCCGACAACATGCGGTGTCCGAACTCACCAAACAGTATTCCACCTCCGTTAAATCCAAATTAGCAGAATCACAGCATACCGGGAAAGTCCTGTCCTTTGGATACACGACGGAAACTGTCGATTCGTCAAATTTTCAACGGTGTGCCGCCAATGCGATCGTTATTGATAGCGCCAGGACGACGGAATATTACTACGTCTTAGTGAGCATCGGCAGGAACCTGGGCACGCCGGATGCTTCAGAAGTATCTTTAGGTGAACAGGCATACCCGAGTGGTGAAGAACCGGCATGGATCACAGCGGTGCCTGAATCGCCGGGTGCGATATACGGTATTGGAATTAGTAAACCGTACATGGAAGTGCCCCAGGCCTGGGAACAGTCGGCAAAAGAGGCACGCCGTGAAATTGCCATGACGCTTTCGGCGAGAAAATCATCTTTGCGAAAAGAGCAGATCACTGATGCAGGCACATATCATCGAAAGTGGAGTGAAGATGTTACAAATGTAACACTCCATCGGAATATAATTGTTGGCCGATGGTATGATACGGATAAACATCTATACTATACCTTAATAGAGTATCCGCTGCGATAAATTGTAGATATGCAGCTGTTTTCGTATCGGGAAAATAGCAGTTGTTATGAATAAACCGGAAGTTATGCACATTATCTCATGTAATACATTACAGGAACGACTGTTGAGCGTTTGACCGAAGTGGTTTCTTGGTGACCGAGCACAAAATCCGTGTCTTTCGCTAATGCGTGAAAATGTCTAACGAGTTTAAATACAATAAAAATAATAATTTAATATGTTTAAAATGTCTATTTATACTAGCATGTATCCAGTCCGGAATAAACTGGTTTAGCAGTGTAGCGGTAGTTAGAGCGTGAGCATGTGATGAATTTTCAACAGAATACACTATTTATTCACGAGTTATCCACATCTGCCAACAGTGGTAGTTCATGAGGAAAATTGTATTGTTTCTGCCCAGTGAAATTGTAAATTTGCGCCAAGTGAAAAGTAAGGTCTAGGTATCCGCAATGGTTCGATACGTATTACAAATTGGTGTACTCTTGTTGGGATGCATCGGTATAGCCATGGCACAAACCGGCACGATCCAGGGGACGGTTACGAATAAGCAGACAAGAGAACCCTTGATTGGCGTAAATATCATCCTGCAAGGTACAAATTACGGAGCGGCGACGGATGAGAATGGCCGATATGTCATTCCTGACGTGGAAACTGGAATTTACACCGTGGTCTATTCGATGATCGGGTACGAAAAACAGATCATAACGGACGTGCTGGTTAATTCAAACCAGACCATGTATAAAAACGTAAATCTACGGCAGTCCTATTTGGAGAGCGACGAAGAAATCACGGTCACAGCATACAGCTATTTCACCAAAGAAGAGGAGATCCCGGTGAGCTACCGGAATCTCAACTACGAGGAAGTTCGGCGTTCACCAGGGGCCAGGGAGGATGTGGGGCGGATGGTGCAGAACCTGCCCGGTGTTTCGCCCAGCACAGATGACCGAAATGACCTGATTATCCGCGGAGGGAGCCCGTCTGAAGTCCTGTACATGATCGACAATATTGAGATCCCGAACCCCAACCATTTTCCGACCCAGGGTGCCACCGGCGGACCGATCAGTATGGTCAATTCCCAGTTTATCGAAGATGTGAATTTTATGGCCGGCGGTTTTCCTGCAAAATACGGGCAAAAGCTTTCGGGCGTCATGGATATTAATTATCGCAACGGAAACCGCGAAGGATACGACGGAAAATTCGACCTGAGCTTTGCCGGGCTCGGCGCAAATTTTGAGGGGCCGTTTAACGAAGGACAGGGCGCATGGATGTTTGCCCTGCACAGAAGCTTCCTGGATTTTGCCTCCGATTTCCTGAACTACGGCGGTGTGCCCATCTATGCGAACACTCAGGGCAAGGTCGTATACGATCTGACGAGTGATACGAAGCTCTCTGTGATCGGAGTCGGAGGCACGGATCGCATTACTATCCAGCCAACATTGGAAACGGACGATTTCGCGGTCGGAGATACTGTGGTAAACAGCTATCAATGGGTGCAGAATAAGAATCAGCAGTACACATTCGGGGCAAATCTCTCAAAAATCTGGACCCAAAAACTGCACTCGAATTTTACGGTTTCGCGGAACGAAACCCACTTTTTCACCGACGTGAATATGCAGGATAAACGGGTCTACCGGCCTGACGATGATGATTTGGAAAGTCAGGTTATTGAAACCTATGATTTGTTCAGGAATGCGTCTGTAGAGGTGGTAAATGATCTGAAAACGGACTGGGTATATCTGTTTGAATCGGGTGATGAACTGCATTTTGGCGGTTATGGCAGAATGATGTCCTATAATCACGAGATTATCTTTACACCCACGCCGGATGATACGATTGACAGTTACGGACGCAGGATTACCGCGGATACCACCGATATGAGTCAAAACTGGACGCCGAAGGCCGGCATCTATGTGGACTACAAGAGGCAATTAAAACCGCTTTGGGCCGTGAATATCGGGTTACGATACGATTTTTTCGACCTGCTGAACACTCATGACCTGGCGCCAAGGGTGAGTACCAGCTATCAGCTTTCCAACAAACTCACTGTGAACGCCGCAACCGGCATATTTTATCAGAGTCCTGAGCTGATTACCATCACCGGCGATTCCGGAAATAAAAACCGGCTCACGAGCATCCGGAGTGATCATTACATCGTTGGAATGGAATATCTGGTAACCGATGCCACATTGTTTTCCGTGGAAATTTTTCGTAAGAATTATTTCGATTATCCGGTGTCATCGGACACAGCCTACGACCACATAACCATGGCCAATTCCGGGGCGAGTTACGGATCGGTTGGCACCGGCGCCGGAGTCAGTGAGGGCTTCGGGCATGCCACCGGCATCGAATTTTTATTGCAGAAGAAGTCCATAGAAAACTTGTATGGACTGGTTAGTTATTCCTATTCCGTCATTGAACATGCAGCGCTGGACGATGTACTCCGTCCGGGCGCATTCGATAACCGGCATGTGCTGAATATTGTCGCAGGATATCGGTTCAGCAAGCGCTGGGAAATCAGCGGGAAATGGCGATTTGCAGGAGGGCGGCCGTATACGCCGTTTGATCGCGAGGCATCAATTGCAGCAGGAGAGGGGCGCAGCGACCTTGACAGGATTCATTCGGAGCGTTACGATCCCTACCACCGGTTGGATCTGCGGTTTGACCATCGAACGTATTACAAAAATTTTACCCTGGTCTCGTATTTCTCCGTCGAAAATGTATACAACCGGCAGAATGAACACACCCGATTCTGGAACAACGATACCAAAGAAACCGTATTTGCGCACCAGACCGGTATTTTTCCAGTGGGCGGATTCAGCCTGGAGTTTTAGGCGGGAATCTTACCATGGAATAGTATAGGAGATTTACCAGTAATTCAGGACCAACCGCACAAGTTGTGCGAAAGGGGATTTCACCCTCTCTGCCGTAGCACTTACTTCCGCGTGAGATAACTCCGTCTCCGATAATCCCGTAGCGTAATTCGTAAAGCATGAAATACCGAGTACCCGCATCCCGAGTTGAGCCGCGGCAATGGCTTCGGGGACGGTCGACATTCCGATGGAATCGGCGCCCCGGGCTTGCAGATATTGCACCTCTGCCGGTGTTTCATAGGACGGACCGGTTACCCAGGCGTAAGTGCCATCCCGGACTACGATATCACTGGCTTCTGCCATGTCGCGTAATGTTGCGGCCGACTCCGTATCCCACACCTCTGATGGTGTCGGTGTCTTGTACGCATCCGGCAGCATTTTTTCCACCATAGGGATATGATTCGTTATGGTCATAAATTCGCCGGGATTATAGTCGGGATTGGCGCAGCCGGCGGCATTCGTTACTACGAGTGAATGTGCTCCCAGACGATGAAAAAGCCGGGTAGCGAAGGTGACCTCGTCCAGGGAATAACCTTCATAGTGGTGCTGGCGGCCCTGTGCAATCACCAGGGATTTGCCTTCCCATTCGCCAAAGACCAGGCGGCCGGCGTGGCCCTCCACGGTGGATTGCGGAAAGTTGGGAATTTCAGAATATGAAATGACCTGAGTCTGATTAATTTCGTCGGCGAAAAAGCCAAGTCCGGAGCCGAGAGTCAGGGCGATATCGGCATGGACATCATATTGTTTTTTAATGGCATTGAACGCCTGATCTAATTCATTGCTCAATGTGTATGACATAGTAAGTAGTTATCTTTAGTTTGAAGAAATAGTGAAGAGTTATTCAGATCTATACTTGCTCAATAATACACCGTAGTCATGCTTAAACTAAAGTGAAGAAAGAACACCCAGAATTGTGTCGTCCTCAGCCAGGGCGCCAATACCTTCGTCTCCGTCAGCCAGTTTTTTTGTAATTGGTTCGATGACAGTCAAATTATATACTTCCTGTAATTTTTGAATATGCTCCTGTGTAAACGCGTTTTCCCACATCCGGGTGTTCATTGCCGGAGCGATAATGAGTGGCGTTTCACCAAGAGCTCGCACCGCCGATGTGAGGAGATTATCGCAGATGCCGTTGGCCATCTTTGCGAGGGTGTTGGCCGTCAACGGCGCAAGTAGAAAGGCATCGCACCACTTCGCAAGGTCGATATGGAGCACCTGTTCGGTAGTACCCCATTCGTCCTGGTCCCGATAACACTGGTGCTGACTCATGACCGACAATGCCTGGACGGCAACGAACTGTTCCGCTTTTTCGGTCACGATGACACGGAATTCGTATCCCTGTTTCCGTCCCTGGGAGATTAGATTCGGCATCCGGTACGCTGCAATTGAACTGGTAATGCCTAGCAGGATCTTCTTCATTGGAATCCCGTCCTTTTTACTCATCAGTCAAAACAAATGTAATATACTGATGCGGATATGTCGATCTGTTTTCTTCATTAGCGGAATTTCGGACCGATGTCCAAAAGTTGCCGTCTATTTTGTATATTGGATCATCGTAACACGGAAAGACAGAGAATTGCAGGACTATGAAAGTCGCGATAGCTACATGTGAGAGTGAGGTCCAAACCAATACCGATGATGCGTTGGTTCTGCAATCACTTCGGCAAAATGGAGTTGACGCAGAATTAGTTGTCTGGGATAATGCTGTCATCAAATGGGACCAGTTCAACGTTGTTATTTTGCGCTCGGTGTGGGATTATACCCGGAAACATACCCAGTTTATCCAGTGGATCAATGAAGTTGCTACTCGCACGATATTACTCAATTCTGCAGAAACCGTTCTCTGGAATTTGAACAAACGGTATATGCATGATCTGGAGTTTAATGGAATCCCAGTGGTACAAACGGCATATACTGCTGACTATGAACCGGAATCGGTTGAAGAAATTATCGTAGAGAATGGGTGGAGCGACGTGGTGCTGAAACCCTCGATCTCGGCCGGTGGCTATCATGCGCTGCTGTTGAAAAATCCGTCTTCATCGGATATCAGTAGCGCCCTGAATCAGTTGCCCGACACTGGGGAGTGCATGATTCAACCGCTTCAGGAGGCAATCCTCAACGAGGGGGAATATTCTGCCGTGTACATCAATGGGAAAGTCAGTCATCTAATCCGGAAATTTGCCAAAGAAGGCGAATTCCGGGTGCAGCCGCAGCACGGGGGCGGAGAAGAACTATTGCCGGTAACCAGGGAAGTACGCCGGTTTGCAGAGGAAATCATTGGTGCGATTGATCCCGAACCATTGTATGCCCGGATTGATTATATTCGCTCTGCGGATGGGAACCAAAAGCTCATGGAACTGGAACTTATTGAACCGAATCTGTTCTTGCGATACTCTGAAGAGGCGGTAGAGAACCTCACCAGGGGAATAATGAGGATGGGGGAGTAAGCCTACGTGTTTTTAATCCAATGAAACCAGAAACAAGGAGTTAAACAATGCGTCATTATATAAAGGTATTCTGTTTGGTCATACTAATTGGTCAGCCGGACCTGACCGCGCAGATACCACCAACGCCGGCGGAAGACCAACAGGCGTTGCTGGAAAGTGACGATCCGGAATTAGAAAAAAATAAAAAGCTGGTATACGATTGCTGGCGAATTGTACTGGAGGCGCGCCATCTGGATCAGGCTGAAAAGTATATGAAGGAGGATTATATCCAACATAACCCGAATGTCGCCACCGGCCGGGAGGCCTTCGTAGAATTTTTCTCACAGTTTGGTGAACCGCAACCAATTAAAGATACTATTCAGATGCCGCTCATCGAAATTGTTGCCGAAGGCGATATGGTTGTCCTGAGTTTTGCGCGTGAATATCCTGATCCCAATGACGAATCAAAAACCTATACCACAACCTGGTTCGACATGTTTCGCATCGAGAACGGTAAACTCGCGGAGCACTGGGATTCCGCGAGGAAACGGTAGAGGATACGATGGTGATTGAAAAAGTTCATCCGAACGAGAATCAGTTAAATCTATATGAATAATCCAGTGAGTTCTGAGACCCACAATATAGGCAAATATGCAGGGCATTATGCAGGGCGTGGTCAAATAAAACTATGTAAGATTATGTAATATATTTGAAAAGTTACCGTAGGTTTAAAGCTCCGAAATCACCCATTCGACAAAAAATAAAAAACCCTAACTCACTGTTTATCAATAAGTTAGGGTTTTTAATTCGGCTGAGCGGGCGATGGGAATCGAACCCACGTCTCGAGCTTGGGAAGCTCGGGTAATAGCCATTATACGACGCCCGCGTAATTGAAAGTAAAGATAGTTTGAATCGGTATCGATGTCAAGAAGGGGAATAAGGAAAAGGGGTATAAGGTATGGGGTAAAGGGGGAAATGGGAGAAAGGAGCAGGGAGAAAGGAGAAGGGAGAAGGCAGACGGGAAAACTATTCGTTGTTGGTAGTTGGTAGTTCGTTGTAACAGCATGAAAGGGTTGTCAGTTCTCATCAGGTAGAAGGAACCAGATCAAATATCCAATGTCTAATTACCCAACACCATAACTCAATTGAAGAATGCAGAATGAAGGAGTATAGAACCGGAGTTCGGAACCGGGGGACCGGAGGCCGGAGGCCGGAAAAGAAAAAGAGGTATAGGGGATATGGATATAGGGGATTAGGCTCAAGGGTATAGAGAGCAAGGTATTTCTTAATCTTAATCATAATCTTACTCTTAATCGGTTGTTACCTGGAAAAGAGAAAGCTGGAGGGAGCAGGGAGAAGGCAGAAAGGGAAAAACTGTGGATAGCTCGTTGTTTGTGGATCGTTGATCACAAGACTTGCGAATATATTTTTATCCGATTTTTTTCGCTGTACGTGGAATTTTTGTAGGATGAAAGAAGGAGAAGGGGAACGAACGCAACGAACAACCAACAACTCACGACTAACGAATATCCACTGAAGTGGGTACTATTAAAATGCTTGACACACGGACATAGGACTCAAGACTCCTAACCGCCATTAACTATAACACGATAACACACTAACACTTTAACACGGTTTTAAGATACTGTTTTTGTTTGTGAATCCGTGGTCTCCCACCTATTTTTGTTAGCTATGAAAATCACAGACGTACAACCGAACAGTTTGGGAGAAGAACTCGGCCTGCGGGTCGGGGATCAGCTGTTGCGGATCAATGGACAGCGGGTGCGGGATATTATCGATTACCGCTTCCATTTTACCGAGGATACCATCGAAATGGTGATCTTCAGGGAGGGGGAACGAGTTACGATCGAAGAGTTCGCCAAGCACCCGGATGAGCAGCTCGGCGTCACCTTCGAACCCATCAAGATACGGAAGTGCGCCAACGACTGTCTGTTTTGCTTCGTGGATCAGAATCCCGAAGAAGTTCGGGACTCACTGAAATTCCGTGACGGTGACTACCGCCTTTCGTTTATGCAGGGGCATTATGTCACCCTCACCAACGTCGGCTGGAAGGAAATGGAGCGGATCGCCACCCAGGGACTGAGTCCCATTTATGTGTCCGTCCACGTAACCGATCCCGAAGTTCGCAAAGAGTTGATTCTATATAAAAAAGAGGACGATATCCTGGAAAAGCTGGACTATCTGGTCTCCAACGGGATCGAGGTCCACACGCAGATTGTGTTGGTCCCGGGTGTCAACGACGAAGAAGTGCTCGACAAAACCCTTGAAGACTTATACCAATTCCGGGAAAACCTGATGTCGGTCGCGCTTGTGCCGGTTGGGCTTACGAAGCACCGGGAAGGACTGGCTGAACTGGAATCAGTCTCCCCGGAATATGCCAGCGATTTTATGCCGAAGGTCCGGAAGTATGACGAGATGTACCGGAACAAAGAGGGCGAGCGGTTTGTCTATCTCAGTGACGAGTGGTTTATCCTGGCTGATGAAGAAATTCCGCCGATGGACTATTACGGGAACGCATACCAGATTGAAAACGGCGTCGGTTTAGTACGCTCTTTTCTTGACGATTTCGAAGCGCAGTCCCGCGGTTTCCCTGAGAACCTCCCGGAGCCCAGGGAAGTCAGCCTGGTCACCGGAAAACTGGCGGAACCGATCTTCAGGGAACACATTATGCCGGTATTGAACGAAATCGAAAACTTCCACGCCAACCTGTATGCCATCCGGAACGACTTCTGGGGGGATATGGTCACGGTGGCAGGACTGCTCACCGCACAGGACGTCATCCGTCAGCTGGCGGCACGGAACCTGGGTGATGCACTCTATCTGCCAATGCGATTCATAAACGACGATGGAATCACCCTGGATGACAAAACGCCGGAAGATATTCAGAATCACCTCGGCGTCCCCACCTTTGTCACCGATGAGGACTTTATGAAAATTATCACAGGCAACGATGAACCGGAAATCGATATTAATGCTCGCAGCACTGCAGTCGAGGTGTTGAGCGGCATTGGGCAGGTGGGATGAGAGGTATGGTTACCGCACAGGAAGTCCCCATCACAGAATCCTCGCTTACCGTCGCCGTCGTCGGCCGCCCCAACGTCGGGAAATCCACACTCTTCAACCGGTTAACCGGACAGCGCCAGGCGATCACCTCCAAAATTGAAGGAACAACCCGGGATCGCATCTATGGGAATGTAGACTGGGCCGGGCATACCTTTACTATCATTGATACTGGCGGCTATATTCCCAGAAGTGATGAACAAATAGATGCCACAGTTCGGCGTCAGGTGGAAGTTGCCCTTGAACAGGCTGATTTTATCCTGTTTGTGGTGGATGCTGCAACCGGCATTACCTCGGTAGAGCAGGAACTCGCCAATGAACTCCGGAGCCAGGCCGAGCGGGTATTGGTGGTCGTGAATAAGGTCGATTCGGACAACCAGGCTCTGGACGTGCACGAGTTCTGGAATCTTGGATTAGGAGAACCGATAGGCGTCTCTGCTGAAAGTGGGAGACTCACCGGCGATCTGCTGGACAGACTGGTGGAACGATTCCCGGAGAAAGCTACCCGGCCTGCGAAAGATCCGGACAGAATTCCGCTGGCCATCGTCGGAATGCCCAACGTTGGAAAATCCTCGTTTACTAATGCAATCCTGAACGAGGAAGTTTCTATCGTCACCGACATTCCCGGGACGACCCGGGACACGGTCCATTCAGATTTTACGTACTACGAACAAAAATTCCGCCTCATTGATACCGCTGGACTCCGGAAGCGATCCAAGATAGCCGAAGAGATTGAGTATTACAGCCTGGTTCGGACATATCAGGCCATTGATTCTGCGGCAGTGGGAATCGTCATCGTGGATGCCGACAAAGGCTTTTCCCGCAGGGATGCCGAAATTATCCGGTACGTGCTGGACAAGAAAAAGGGATTAGTCATTGCAGTGAACAAGTGGGATCTGATTGAGAAGGAGACCAACACGGCGAAGATTTTCCAGGATGATATCGTGTACCGGTTTCCGGAACTGGAGTTCTATCCATTTGTATTTATCAGCGTACTGCATCGTCAGCGTCTGTACAAGCCGATAAAGCTGGCTGCTAAAATCTATGAAGAGCGCGGCAAGAGCATCAAAACCAGCGCACTGAACGACTATCTGCAGGAGGTAATTGACCGGACTCCACCGCCACGGGTCAAAGGAAAATTCGTACGTATAAAATACGTCACCCAGGTGAAGTCGGCGCCGCCGGTGTTCGCATTTTTCGTGAACGATCCGTCATTGATTCCGGAACACTATCGGCGGTTCCTCGAACACAAGATCCGCGAGAAGTGGAGCTTCTTCGGTGTCCCGCTGACGCTGTCGTTTCGGCAGAAGTAGCGGCTGGTAATCATCAATCTTTCAACCCCGGCCATTGTAAGCCATAGTTGTTTTTAACGGAAACTCAGTGTTTGAGCACCCGAATAGATGTCGTAAGCATTCGGATATTTTTTTGAAATAATTGTGAAAGACCGTCACGTGATAATAGGAGTGCGAGTTCTGAGTTTCCTTGATTTTTTCTGCCCGTTTTTTATCAAGAAAAAACGGGCAATAAATGTAAGAGTTTCCCAAAAAGGAAATGTTGTCAAAATCACAGATTTTCCCAGAGGCATCTACGATTGTACAAAACCCGGAGAATTCTTACGCGGAAATCCCCGGTAACAGGGGATACCGGTCATTATTCATTACCTCCACCAACGGGGTTGAATTAAGCCATAGAAAACTGTTCAGGCGCAGATTGAATTTTCATTTGGAACTAATCCAGCAATTACCTCATATTTGATACAATCGTATGAAACGGATCATCCTCTATATATCTCTTTCACTCTTTTTATTTTTTACAAAAGATACATTCGCCCAACCCGACAAACCGGTCAAATGCGGATTTTCCGTGCTGATGGAGCAGGCAAAACTGGGGAAAATCACTGCGGCACAGATGCAGCGCCCATCTCTGCAATACCGGTATCTGACGCAGGATTCGGTCTTCCTGATTCATTATAGCCTGGAAGGCGGGGACGCTATCGATCCCACCAGCACCAACAGCCAGGGTATCCCGGATTGGGTGTATGAGGCAGAAAAAGCATTGCACAAATCCTACTTCACGCTGGTGGATTCGATGGGATTTCCACCGCCGCCCATGGATAGCCAATCGTATCCAGATGAAGGGGACCGGCGGGATGGTGATCCGTCCGGTGGGGCACGGGATATTTACATCCACGATCTGTCGGGATCAATTTATGGCATCACCAGGTGGGAAGATGAGGTTATCAAAACACCCACAAGCGATATGGCCCGCGCCAGCTATACGGAGATCGACAACGATTACGTAGAGGCAAATTATTACACCCACGGCGTTAACGCGCTCCGGGCGACCATTGCGCACGAACTGTTTCACCAGTTTCATCTGGCCTATACCCTTAAGTTGGAAGACGTATGGTGGTATGAAATCTCCAGCAGCTGGTTTGAAGATTTGGTGTACCCTGCGGTGAATGATTATATCCAGTACGTCTCTTCATATTTTGCCAGTCAAAGCCAGCCACTGCATACCAGCGGAGGATATAAAACCGCCCATTATGGTTATATATTAAACAGTTATAACGAGCCCACTGTCTGGAGCGATATCTGGGCCAATTTTGTCACGGAACGAGCGTATCCCGCTATCGATCACGCGCTCAAAGATATCGGATATTCGTTCGCGGGTTCCTATCGAAAATTCGGCGCCTGGAACCTGCTAACCGGCAGTCGTGCCATCAATGGATACGGCTATCCGGATGCCGCAGAGTACCCTGAGATTACCACCAGCGGCGCCATCACCATTCCCGACTCGTTGCCGGTGGCTCGGTCGATTCCTGCCAGAGATATATTATACCAGGATCTCATGCACACAGGTGTTGGTTTGGAACATTACCGATTGAATTTCAATCCGCTAGATGCAAGGGGGGGAGGGTCCATTGCCATCCCTGGGTCCACAAACCCGGTGGACTTCTTTCTTGGAAAACAAACCTTGAGCCTAACCTTTCCTAAATCTGGAATGGCTGGTGTTGGAGCGCTTGTTAATCCCGTAGTGGACACCACATCCATCTCGATATCACAGGAGAAAAAGATCGTAACCTTTTTCCCCAACACTTACGTACCGGCCGAACACGGCAACAATATCCAAATATACACTGTGTTGAATGAAGCCGGACCAATACGTGCAGATCTGTTTGATGTCACCGGACGAAGAGTGCTCAAGTATAATTTCGGTGGTCAGGCATTTGATTCCGGGCCTATTCAGTTAACGCTTCCCATAGAAGGGCAGAGCACCGGAAAGCTCAGCAGCGGGGTCTATTTTCTGAGACTCGACGCCGGAAACCAGACCCAAACAGGCAAATTCGTGCTCATCCGATGACGGACGAATACCTCACTGTAAAAGAGTACGCAACTGCCCGGTTCAAGGAAAAGGGTTCCAAATTTATCGGACATATTTATCCTGTCAATTCCAGAGATGACGCGGCGCAGCGACTTTCCGAGGTAAAGCAGGAGTACTACGACGCCACGCACAATTGTTCAGCATATGTGATCGGATTGGGCGATGAGACCGATTTCCACTACGATGACGACGGGGAGCCTTCTGGTACGGCGGGCAAGCCGATCTACCAGGCCATCACCGGCGCTGATCTGACAAATGTCATTATAATCATCACACGATACTTTGGGGGAACCAAACTGGGCACCGGCGGACTGATCCGAGCCTATGGGGAGTCCGCACACCTGACCATCGAGAATGCGACCATCGTCCGGAAAGTCCTGACTGAAACGGTTTCTCTGGAAACAACGTACGAGGATATCAGCGCAGTGATGAGAACGATTGAAAACATGGAAGCCAGGATTACCGACCAAGATTACGGTGAAAAAATCCGGATAACGGTAGCGGTACGACAATCTCTGGCAGAACAGTTCCGCCGGCAGTTAATTGACAGTACCGGAGACCGGATAGCGTTTGTCTGACAGTTCATTTTTTTCGTATCTTTAATAATGTGGCAATTTCCGGAATATAGCTGCCAGAGAAGCGAATCGGCTAATGATTCTCTGGGAAAATTTTTAAAAAAGGTCCCTTGCAAAAATGTCTGACCAGAAATCATCCATCCCCGCAAAAATTCTGAACTGGCTCACCGAGGATTTAAAGTATCGTCGCGGGCAGATGAAATCCGCGCTGGAGCTCCTGGCCGGGGGCGCCACCATCCCGTTCGTGGCGCGTTACCGCAAGGAAGCCACCGGCGAACTGGACGAAATCGAGCTGAAGGAAATCTGGAACGCCTACCAGTATTACGACGAACTGGAGGAGCGTAAAGAGACCGTCCTCGCCACGATCGAAAAACAGGATAAACTGACGGACGAGCTGAAGGCCCGCATCCTGGAGTGCCGGGAGAAGACCGAATTAGAAGATCTTTATGCGCCGTACAAGCCGAAGCGCCGCACCCGGGCTCAAAAGGCGCGGGAAAAGGGATTGGAGCCGCTGGCGGACAGCATCTGGCTGCAGCCGGTCAACGGCGATCCGCTGGCGGATCTGGCGTTGGAATACTTATCCGATGAAGTTGAGTCGGTTGAAGATGCTCTGGCCGGTGCGCACGATATTTTGGCCGAGCGTATCGCTGACGATCCCGACATTCGGCAGTGGCTGCGGGAGTACATGTATCAGAACGGGCTCCTGGTGACCAAGGCCAAAAAGGAGTGGCGGGGAAAGCAGTCCAAGTTCGAGCAGTATTACGACTACAGCGAACCGGTGAAAAAGGTCGCCGGACACCGATTTCTGGCCATCCGCCGCGGCGCGGATGAGGACATCATCAACTATTCCATCGATGTTGAGCCCGAACCGGTGTTCGAGTATATCGCCCGAGAGGTCTTAACAGAGGACAGTCCATACAAGGAATTCTTGCAGGAAGTAATCGAAGACGCCTACGGCCGGTTACTCTCGCTTTCCATCAGCAGTTCCATCCTCTCCGAAGTGCGGGAGGAGTCGGAAGAGGAAGCCATCGATGTCTTTGCCAAGAATGTCCGTGACCTGCTGATGGCGGCGCCGGCGGGGCACAAGCGAACCATGGCCATTGACCCAGGATTCCGCACAGGGTGCAAGATCGCCGTCCTGAACGAAACCGGACAGTTCCTGGAGAATGAGACGATTTATCCCCATCCGCCGCAGGAGAAGCGGAAAGAAGCAGCGCAAATTATCAAATTTCTTGCGGAAAAGTACGACATCGAACTCATCGCCATTGGCAACGGCACGGCTGGACGGGAGACGGAAGCTTTTACCAAAGAAGTGGTACGCGAACAGAATCTCCCGGCCATACCGGTGATGGTGAACGAATCCGGCGCGTCGGTCTATTCGGCGTCCGAGGTTGCTTCGGAGGAGTTCCCGGATCTGGATCTCACCGTTCGTGGGGCTATATCTATTGGAAGACGTTTACAGGATCCGCTGGCGGAGTTGGTGAAGATCGATCCCAAGAGCATCGGCGTGGGGCAGTATCAGCATGACGTGAATCAGACCAAGCTGAAGGAGGAACTGGACACCGTGATCTCCAGCTGCGTCAACGCGGTGGGCGTGGATATCAATACCGCGTCCAAACAGCTGCTAACCCACGTCTCCGGGCTGACAACTTCTACTGCAGAAAATATCGTGGACCAGCGGGAATCCAACGGGAAATTCAAATCACGGGAGGAGATAAAAGATGTACCCGGCATCGGCGCGGTCACCTTTGAGCAGTGCGCGGGCTTCCTGAAGATTCCGGGCGGGAAGAATCCGCTGGACAACAGCAACGTGCATCCGGAATCGTATTATATCGTAGAGAAAATGGCCAAAGACGTAGGCAAATCGCTGGGAGCTATCGTTGGAAAGGGCATTGACGTGGATCCCAAAAAGTATGTGGACGACGAAAAAGGGCTCCCGACGGTAAAGGATATTCTCACAGAACTCCGTCGCCCTGGTCGCGATCCCCGGGACGAATTCAAAACCGCCGAGTTCAAGGAGGGCGTCGAGGAAATCGGTGACCTGAAAGAGGGAATGCTGCTGGAGGGGACGGTGACCAACGTGACCCACTTCGGCGCGTTCGTGGATGTGGGAGTTCACCAGGATGGATTAGTGCATATTTCCGAAATAGCTGATAAATTTGTGGATGACCCGCATGAAGAGGTGAAGGTCGGCCAGGTGGTGAAGGTAAAGGTGCTGAGCGTAGATGAGGAGCGAAACCGGATCGGGCTGAGCATGAAGCAAGCGAAGAACTGATAAATAGCACACAGATGACGCAGATTAAGCAGATAACCGCTGATAAAACGCCCAAAATTTTACCGTAAAGTCCTAACACTGCGAAGGAATTTGATAAGGAAAAATTGCCAAATATAAACACTATAACACCGCTTTTAACCTGAACACACGAACACTTGAATACTCTAACACTGTAGTTGAAACCTTAACGGGGAGTGATTTATGGCAACGTCTGACATCTCAACATTAAGCATTAACACCATTCGCACCCTTGCGATGGACGGCGTACAGAAAGCCGGTTCCGGGCATCCCGGAATGCCCATGGGCTGTGCGCCGATCGCGTATTTATTGTACACGCAATACATGAAACACACGCCGGAAGTGCCGGACTGGCCGGATCGCGACCGGTTCGTGCTCTCCGCCGGACACGGCTCTATGCTGCTGTACAGCATGCTGCATCTTACCGGTTACGGAATGCCGCTCGATCAGTTGAAGCAGTTCCGTCAGCTGGGCAGCAAAACCGCAGGACATCCGGAATACTGGGATGTCCCAGGCATCGAAACCACTACCGGTCCGCTGGGGCAGGGTTTTACCAACGGAATCGGGATGGCGCTGGCGGCCAAGCATCTTGCGGCAAAGTTTAACAAAGATGATTATCCCATCATTGATCACAACATTTACGCCATATGCAGCGACGGCGACCTGATGGAGGGCATCTCCTCCGAGGCGGCCTCGCTGGCGGGACACCTGGGACTGGACGATGTCATCTACCTGTATGACGATAATAAAATTACCATCGATGGTAGCACGGATTTGGCCTTTTCCGAAGATGTACCGACACGATTTGAGTCATACGACTGGCACGTGCAGGTGGTTGATGATGTCAACAATCTGGATGCGCTGTCGTCGGCAATCGAGACGGCCAAAGAAGTGAAGGGCAAACCGCATCTCATCGCTGTCCGGACGCACATCGGGTACGGCAGTCCGAATCAGCAGGATACTTCCGCAGCCCACGGTTCGCCACTGGGCGAAGAGGAAGTGGCACTGACCAAGGAGAATCTCGGCTGGGATCCGGAGAAGCATTTTTACGTGCCGGATGAAGTCAGCGAACACATCAAGGAACAGGTCACCGAACGTGCTGAAGCGTATGGCGAATGGCAGGAGATGTTTGACTCCTATCGCGAGGAGTATCCGGAACTGGCCTCGGAATTTGAACGCCGGATGCGCGGATCGCTGCCGGAGGACTGGGACAAGGATCTGCCGGTCTTCAGTCCGGAAGACGGCCGCATGGCCACCCGGAAGGCGTCCGGAGCCACTATTCAGCCACTGTCGGCTAACATACCCGAACTTATCGGTGGCTCGGCGGACCTGGAACCATCCAACAAAACCTACATCGATGCCGAAAAGAATTTCGCCAGAGATGCCTACGACCAGCGGAATCTGCATTTCGGCGTTCGTGAGCACGCCATGAGCTCCATTGTAAGTGGCATGTCGCTGACCAAGGGTGTGCGACCCTACGGGGCGACGTTCCTGATATTCTCCGACTATCTCCGCCCGACGCTCCGTCTCGCAGCCATGATGGGACTCCCGAACATTTACGTGTTCACCCACGACTCCATCGGCGTCGGCGAGGACGGCCCGACGCACCAGCCCATCGAACAGGTGGCGTCGCTTCGCGCCATTCCCAACTTCCTGACGCTGCGTCCCGCGGACGCCAACGAAGTGGTGGAGTGCTGGAAAATCGCACTGGAACAGACAGACCGGCCCACGGCGTTCGCATTGACCCGCCAGGGACTCCCGATCTACGATCGCAGTAAATACGCCGCAGCATCTAACGTGCGGAAGGGTGGTTACGTGATGAACGACTCCGGCGACGATCCGGAGATTATCTTCCTGGCCTCTGGTTCCGAGGTGGAACTGGCGCTCGGCGCCCAGGATGCCCTCGCCGAAGAAGGCGTGGACTCCCGCGTCGTGAATATGTGCTCGTGGGAGCTGTTCGACGAGCAGACCGACGAGTACCGCGAAAGCGTCCTGCCGCGTTCCGTCGACAAGCGCGTGGTCATCGAGGCAGGCCGCCGCACCGGCTGGGACAAATACGCCGGCTGGAACTCGGCATTCATCACCATGGAGACTTACGGTACTTCAGCTCCAGGCCAAGACGCCTTCAAGCACTTCGGCTTCACCGTGGAGAATGTGGTGGAGAACGCGAAATCGCTTCTGTAGTTACCGAGAACGAGTGGTGAGTCTGATTAAAGCGCCCCAGAGCCGGGGCGCTTTTGTTTTTTCTGACAGGATTGACAGGATGGACAGGATAATATAAAAGAAATCAATTTATGCCGGTAGATCGAGCGACAAGATTTTTATTACCAAGGTTCAACGATATCTGTCCGAAAGGTGTTTAATCAAAGAATTCCCCGACGCTTGCGTCGCGGGTGATTATTGGTAGTTGTTGCCAAAGAAATTCCGGTGGTAAAACCACAAAATTGGCTCAATACCTCGTTGCTCTGCTGCGAGGATAGTCAATTTTGAGGAATTTCTTTATTTTTTTTATTGGCTATTAACTTTGCTCAGGAAATTAAATATCTGCTCCTGCGCTCCATCAGACTGTTTATTCCCGAGTGCACTCTGCGGTGGGAAGCGTCATATGGTCTTGGAGCAAGTTGCTGGGATGCTCGAAAGATGAGATACAACTCTATCCCCTGTCCCCTTTCCCTTTGCAAGGGAAAGGGGTGGAGTTGCTATGTTTTGGTGGACACCCCAAAAAGAGCGATATTTCTTGTGAGGAGGTTGTCCAATGAAGATATCAAGCACACGCCGGCACTTCA